>PGEI01000052.1 GCA_002894305.1 Comamonadaceae bacterium CD01 | reverse complement strand
GCGGCGCAAGCAAATACTCGCCGGGCCACCAGCCCGGCTGCGCTTTGCGCCATAGCAGCCACCGCCTTTGCGGGGCAACGGGCACTATGAAAAAATCGTAAACACGCTCTTATCCACGATGAACCAATTCGCCGAAACCCAACCCATACCGCTGCCGCGCGACGATGACGAGATCGACCTGCTGGAGTTGCTCGTCGTCATCGCAGAAAACCTCAAGCTGCTGATCCTTGGCCCGCTGGTCGCCGGCGCGCTGGCGCTGGGCGTGGCCTATCTGCTGGAGCCGACGTATGAGAGCGTGTCGGTTCTGCAGACCGGCAAGACCAGCCCGCAGCTGGTGGCCAGCCTGGCGCGATCGGCCGACGTGCTGGCCGCCGTGGCTCAGGAGCTGAAGGTGACGCCCGAGGCCACGCATTCGCAGCGTCTCAAGACCATGCAAACCAGGGTGTCGCCCGCCGTTGGCCGCCAGGACAACCTGGTGACGCTGACCACGCGCGCCTCCACGCCAGAGCAGGCGCAGAAGCTCAACCAGGCCGTGTGGCAGCACGTCTATCCGTTGACGCTGCCCTTGCCTGCCGATGCGCACCGCATCGAGGCCCAGATCAAGGCCTTGCAAGAGGCCCTGGAAACCGGGACGGAGCTGGAGCAAGCGACGGCCAAGCGGCTGGAAGCGGGCCAGATTTCAGAGGGCACGGCCCGTCTGTACGCCGACGTGACAAGCGCCAACGCCCAGCGCGTGCGCTCAATCGCAGACCTGCAAACCCAGCTGGAAGGCCTGACGGAGGCCAATCTGGTGCAGCAGCCCACGCTGCCCGACATGCCCGCCAAACCCAAGAAAGCGTTGATCGCGATCATCGCCGCGCTGGCCGCAGGAATGCTGCTGCTGGTGTTTGTCTTTGTCCGCCAGGCGTTTCGCGCCGCCAGCAGCAACCCCGAGCAGGCCGGCACCCTGCGCCGGCTGCGCGCTGCGCTGGGGTTGAGGGGGTGATGGCCGCTGGGGCGGTGTGCTGCTTGAATTTTGTCATCCGGAATTCTTAGGTCGCGTGTTTACCGATTTACAATCGTTCACTTTTTGCTTGAGCAATCAAGCATTTATGCCCGATGGTTGAAACCCAAAGCACGCCTTATGAATCAGATGCTCTACATACCTGAAAAGAAATTCAGGGAGGATGATGAAATCTCGCTGACCGAGATTTACGAAATATTGCGAAAAAGCTGGATATGGGTTGTTGCCCTGGCCGTGCTGGGTGCCACATTGGGTGGGTTGCTGGCTTTCATGCTTCCCAAGAAATTTCAGGCATCAGTGTATGTGGAGCCGCCACTTGCCGTTCAATACATGGAGGCCAATGCGTTGCGCACCTCTGTTTCAGGATTGAAATGGGTGTCTGGTGACCATTTATATGGAATTTTCCTGAACCAATTGCTTTCCGACGAAAGCCGGCATGATTTTTTCGAGAATGTCTATCTTCCGTCTTTGACTAAAAAACCACAGAGCGACTTGGAGAAAAATACGCTGTATAAAAGTGTCATGCCCAAACTGATTGCTGTCAAAGAGCCCGTGCCAAAGAAGGGACGGCAGCTCTACAGTGTCGAAATTCAGGCTTCGACCGGAAAAGACACGGTTGATTGGATGCGCGCATTTTTGGCGCGCGTGGAAAGCGCCGCGCGCGTAAGGTGGATCGAAGGAGAGCAAAAAATCATTGATGTCACCATCAAGAACATCGAAAAAGACCTGATGGAAAAGTATGAGCTGACGCGAAGCCACCGAGAAGATCGGGAGGTGCGACTGGATGAGGCATTCCGGGTTGCCAAGGCAGTGGGTCAATTGGGGCCGCAGTTGACGACGGGGCAATTGCCGAAACAGGATGGCATTGCTGGCTATGCGGATGGGTCGAGCCTGTATGCACGAGGTGTGAAGTCTCTGGGTGCCGAGATTGAGATTTTGCGTGAGCGCGAAGACGATTCTGCTTTTATCGATGGTTTACGCGAAGCGCAGGCTAAACTGAAATCCCTGCGTGGACAACATCTACAGCAGCAGGCTGTTGGCATGTACCGTATCGATGGGCAGTTGTTGGAGCCCGCAAAACCAAATTCTCCCAAAAAAGGACTGTTGATCATTGTGGGGTTTTTGCTGGGTGGTTTCTGTGGTGTGTTGGCAGCTTTTATCCGTAATTTCATCATGGCCAAAAATGCCAGTGCGAAGACCCAGGAGCGTTCCATTTCTTTCGCGTGATTACAGAGTTTTATGACTATTCGACGCAAAGGCATCATCCTCGCCGGCGGCTCCGGCACGCGCCTGCACCCAGCCACGCTGGCCATCAGCAAGCAGCTGCTGCCCGTCTACGACAAGCCGATGATTTACTACCCGCTGGCCACGCTGATGCTGGCCGGCCTGCGCGACATTCTCGTCATCAGCACGCCGCAGGACACGCCGCGCTTTGCCCAACTGCTGGGCGACGGCAGCCAGTGGGGGCTGAACCTGCAATACGCCGTGCAGGAGAGCCCCGACGGGCTGGCGCAGGCCTTCGTCATCGGCGAATCCTTCATCGGCAGCAGCGCGAGCGCGCTGGTGCTGGGCGACAACATCTTCTACGGCCACGACCTGCAGCCGCTGCTGGAAAGTGCCGACGCCCGCGCCGAGGGCGCGACGGTGTTTGCCTACCATGTGCAAGACCCCGAGCGCTACGGCGTCGCCGAATTCGACGGCCAGGGCCGCGTGCTCTCCATTGAGGAGAAGCCCGCGCAGCCCAAAAGCAACTACGCCGTCACCGGCCTGTACTTCTACGACGACCAGGTGGTCGACCTGGCCAAAAGCCTGAAACCATCGGCACGCGGCGAACTGGAGATCACCGACCTGAACCGCCTGTACCTGCAGCAAGGCCAGCTGCAGGTCGAGCTGATGAGCCGCGGCTACGCCTGGCTCGACACCGGCACGCACGACAGCCTGCTCGACGCCAGCCAGTTCATCGCCACCATCGAGCAGCGCCAGGGCCTGAAAGTCTCCTGCCCCGAGGAAATCGCCTGGCGGCGCGGCTGGATTGGCCACGAGCAGCTGGAAAAGCTCGCCCAACCGCTGGCCAAGAACGGCTATGGGCAGTATTTGCAGCGGTTGCTCAAAGACGCTTCTGTTCCTTCTGGGAGGGCGGTTGTGTCTACTCCCTCTCCCTCTGGAAGAGGGTAGGGGTGAGGGCTGCCCCTGTAGGGGCGGCGCCCTCGCTGCGATGCACCATCGGCCAGAGGGCTGGCCTCCTACCACCATGCGAACCGCGGGTACTGTAGGAGTGGCGCCCCCGCCGCGATGCATCCCTCCCCACCCATTTAAAATGATTGCATTGAAAGCACCGCAGGGAGTGCCCGCATGACCAGCATCACCATCCGAAATCTGGACGACGGCCTCAAGGCCAGTTTGCGGCTGCGTGCGGCGCGCCATGGTGTGTCCATGGAGCAAGAAGTGCGCAACATTCTGCAAAACACCCTGGCGGAGCAGCCCAAGGCAGCCGGCGGCCTGGACTTTGCCTTGCGCATCCACCAGCGCTTCAAAGGCCTGGGTGCGGACGACGCGCCCCCGCCGGCCCGCCAACCGGCCCGGCCACTGCCGGGTTTCGGCCAGCCATGACGGTCGGTTTCTTGCTCGACACCAATGTGCTGTTAGAGCTGATGCGCGAGAACCCCGCGCCAGAAGTCCTGCACTGGTTCGCCGGCCAGACGGCCAGCCAGCTGCAGACCAGCGCCATTACACAAGCGGAAATATTGGCAGGCATTGCCGTCCTGCCGGTGGGCAAGCGCCGGGACGCGCTGGCGCATGCAGCCCAGCAAATTTTCAGCGATGACTTTCGCGGGCGCTGTCTTGATTTTGGGAGCGGCGCAGCCGAGCACTACGCCCTGGTGCGCGCGCAACGACAGCACGCGGGCCGCCCCATCCACACCGAAGATGCCCAGATTGCCGCCATTGCGCTGACCGCCCAACTGGCGCTGGCCACCCGCAACATCAAAGATTTCGAAGGCATCGATGGCCTGGAAGTGGTCAACCCCTGGCAGATAAACCCTGGTGCGCATTGAGTTTTCTAGAAAATGCCCCCGCGCACCGAGGGAGCGGCGCCCCGCCGCGATGCGCCATCGGCCAGAGGGCTGGCCTCCTACCTACCATGCAAACCGCAGGTACCGTAGGAGCGGCGCCCTCGCCGCGATTCCCCCGCCGCAATCGATTTGAGACCTCTTTCACAGGACCCACCCCATGAAAGCCACCCCCACCGCCATCCCCGACGTCATGGTCATCGAGCCCAAGGTTTTTGGCGACCCGCGCGGCTTCTTCTTCGAAAGCTTCAACCAGCAAGCCTTCAACCAGGCCACCGGCACCAATTACCAGTTCGTGCAGGACAACCACAGCTGCTCCAGCCGCGGCGTGCTGCGCGGCCTGCACTACCAGCTGCCGCCCCACGCCCAGGGCAAGCTGGTGCGCGTGGTGCGCGGCACGGTGTGGGACGTGGCGGTGGACATCCGCCGCGATTCGCCGACGTTTGGGCAGTGGGTGGGCGAAGAGCTCTCAGAGGACAACCACAAGCAGCTGTGGATCCCGCCCGGCTTTGCCCACGGTTTTTGCGTGCTCAGCGAGACGGCGGATTTTTTGTACAAGACGACGGATTACTACAATCCCACGTTGGAGCGCGGCATCGCCTGGGATGATCCGGGGGTGGCCATCAACTGGCCTGAACGGGACGAGCCGTGGTTGCTGTCTGCCAAAGATCAAGGCTATCCGGCCTTCGCGGCTGTGGAATAACCGTCGACCGCCAGTCTAGAGAAAACCAATTGTTATGAATTTATCGAGTGCGCGCATTGCCGTTGTTGGTCTGGGCTATGTAGGGTTGCCTTTGGCAGTGGAGTTTGGCAAGCATCGCCCGGTTCTTGGTTTTGACATTCACCGGGGGCGTGTGGCCGAGCTGCAAGCGGGGCAGGATCACACACTGGAGTGCAGTACCGAGCAACTGCGTGCTGCGACCCAGTTGCACTACAGCAGTGAATTGGCTGACCTGAAATCCTGCCAAGTTTTCATCGTTACCGTCCCCACCCCAGTTGATGGCGCCAACCGGCCCGACCTGACCCCGCTCATCAAGGCCAGCCGGACCGTAGGCGGCGTATTGAAAAAGGGTGACGTGGTCATCTACGAATCCACGGTATATCCTGGCGCGACTGAAGAAGTCTGCGTGCCCGAGCTGGAAAAAGCCTCCGGCCTGACGTTCAACCAGGACTTTTTCTGTGGCTACAGCCCTGAGCGCATCAACCCCGGGGACAAGGTCAACACCCTCACCACCATCAAAAAAATCACCAGCGGCAGCACGCCCGAGGTGGCCGATGCCGTCGATGCGTTGTACCGCCAGATCATCACCGCAGGCACGCATCAGGCCAGCTCCATCAAGGTGGCAGAGGCCGCCAAGGTAATCGAAAACACCCAGCGCGACCTGAACATCGCCCTGGTCAACGAACTCTCCGTCATCTTCGCCCGCCTAGGCATCGACACGCTGGACGTGCTCGAAGCCGCCGGCAGCAAGTGGAATTTTTTGCCGTTTCGCCCCGGCATGGTGGGCGGACACTGCATCGGTGTCGACCCGTATTACCTCACGCACAAGGCCGAGCAGGTGGGCTACCACCCGCAGGTCATCCTGGCGGGGCGTCGCATCAACGACAACATGGGCCGCTACGTCGCGCGCACCACCATCCGGCGCATGCTGCAAAACGGCATGGACGTACCGCGCTGCCGCATCGGCGTGCTGGGCATCACCTTCAAGGAAAACTGCCCCGACATCCGCAACAGCAAGGTAGTGGACGTGATCCGCGAGCTGCAGACCTGGGGCGCCCAGGTGGTCGTGGCCGATGCCTGGGCCGATGCTGCCGAGGTGCGGCATGAATATGGCCTGGAACTGGACGTAATCGATGCGGCCCACCCCGTGGACGCCCTCATCGTCGCCGTCGGCCACCACGAATACCGCACCATGGCGCCCGCCGACCTGCGCGCACTGTGCAGCAGCAGCCAGCCCGTGCTGGCCGATGTGAAAAGCCTGTACGACCGCCATGCCATGGCCGAGGCGGGTTTCAGCGTCTTCCGCCTGTAACTCCTCGCCCTGTCGTAGGAGCGGCGCCCTCGCCGCGATTGCAACGCTGTCTTGAACCCTTTGCCGAGACCTAATCCATGAAAAATTTTGCCCTCATCGGTGCCGCTGGCTACATCGCCCCGCGCCACATGCGCGCCATCCAGGACACCGGCAACTACCTGGCCGTGGCCTACGACATCAACGATTCGGTCGGCATCATCGACAGCATCTCGCCGCAAAGCGAGTTTTTCACCGAGTTCGAGCGCTTCTACGAACACGCCCAGCGACTCAAGCGCAACCCAGCGACCGCGCTCGACTACGTCGCCATCTGCTCGCCCAACTACCTGCACCACGCCCACATCGCCGCTGGCCTGCGCCTGGGGGCCGACGTGATCTGCGAAAAACCCCTGGTGCCCACGCCTGAATTGATCGACGAACTGGCGCGGGTCGAGCGCGAAACCGGCAAGCGCGTCTTCAACATCCTGCAACTGCGCCACCATGACGCCATCCTGAAATTGCGCGAAAAAGTCGCCGCCGCCCCGGCAGACCACACATTCGACGTGGAGCTGACCTATATCACCAGCCGCGGCAAGTGGTACATGGAAAGCTGGAAGGGAGATGCGCGCAAATCCTTTGGCGTCGCCACCAACATCGGCGTGCACTTCTACGACATGCTGCATTTCGTCTTCGGGAAGCTGCAGCGCAACGTCGTGCACTACAGCGGCGAGGCCAAGGCCGCCGGCTACCTGGAATACGAACGCGCCCGCGTGCGCTGGTTCCTGTCGATCGACGCCAATGACCTGCCCGACGACGTCAAGGGCAAGAAGCCGACGTTCCGCAGTATCGACATCAGCGGTGAGCAGCTGGAGTTTTCCGAAGGGTTTACCGAGCTGCACACCACCAGCTACCGCGAGGTACTGGCTGGCCGTGGCTATGGCCTGGAGGATGCGCGGCACTGCATCGAGACCGTCAACACCATCCGCAGCGCGCAAATCGTGCGTGGCCAGGCGGGTGAAATTCACCCCTTCGTGCAAAAACTGGCATGAGCGGCGTCACCATCCACCCCAGCGCCATCGTCGACGAAGGCGCGCAAATTGGCGACGGCAGCCGCGTCTGGCATTTTGTTCATGTCTGTGGCGGGGCGCATATCGGCAAAGACGTCTCTCTCGGGCAAAACGTCTTTGTCGGCAACAAGGTGGTCATTGGCGACCATTGCAAGGTGCAGAACAACGTCAGCGTCTATGACAACGTCACGCTCGAAGAAGGTGTGTTCTGCGGCCCTAGCATGGTGTTCACCAACGTCTACAACCCGCGTTCGCTCATCGAGCGCAAGAGCGAGTATCGCAACACCTTGGTCAAAAAAGGCGCCACTCTGGGTGCCAACTGCACCATCGTTTGCGGTGTGACGATTGGTGAGTACGCCTTCGTCGGCGCCGGCGCCGTGGTCAACAAGGACATACCCGCGTATGCCCTGATGGTGGGCGTGCCCGCCAAACAAATTGGCTGGATGAGTGAGTTTGGCGAGCAGCTTGATTTGCCGCTGCAGGGCGAGGGTGAGACCACCTGCATACACACCGGTGCACGCTATGTACTCTTGGGCCAAAGGGTTTCAAAAATCGAACCTGATTTCCTGTGAATACCACAGCCCTGTTGCACCGCATCGCAGCTGGCGAATCGCAAACGCAAGAATTCAAGGCTTCGTTTGATAAAGCCTGCATTGCCTCCCTGGTGGCTTTTGCCAACACCCGGGGCGGTACGGTGTGGGTAGGCGTTACGGACAAAGGTGCGCTGCAAGGCGTCTCACTCGGCAAAGAGACCCTGAACGAATGGCTGGGCCAGATCAAGTCAAGCACCAGCCCATCACTGATCCCGGATTTGACGGCGCACCAGATCAATGGAAAAACCATCGTGGCCATCGAGGTGGCGGAATTTCCGGTCAAGCCCGTCAATACCCGTGGACGTTATTACAAGCGCATCGCCAGTGCCAACCATGCGCTGGCGCTCAATGAAATATCTGACCTGTATTTGCAAACGCTGCAAGTATCCTGGGACGCCCATCCCGCGCCTGGGCGTAGCGCGGCAGAGTTGTCGCCAGCCAAAGTTGAAAGTTTTATTCAACAGGTGAATGCGGGCGGGCGGTTTGCCCTGGAGGCCGGTGCACCACTGGCAGCGCTGCAAAAGCTCAACTATGTGACCCCCGCAGGCCAGCCCACCTGGGCGGCGCTGCTGCTGTTTGCCAGTGAACCCCTGCGCCACCACGTGCACATAGGCCGCTTCAAAACGCCGAGCATGATCATTGATGACCGGCAATTGACCGACACTTTGTTTGAGGTGGTCGAACAAAGCATGGCCTTCATCGTCTCGCACATCAGCGTGGCCTTTGAATTTGACGGCAGCATTCAGTGCAAAGAGCGCTTTGCCTACCCCCTGCCCGCGTTGCGCGAGGCACTGCTCAATGCCGTGGTTCACCGCAGCTATACAGACCCGAGCGACATCCAGATCAAGATTTTTGACGACCGCATCACCCTCTTCAGCCCAGGCGGTTTTTACGGTGGTATCAGCGTGGCCGACATTCAGGCCGACAACTACCGTTCCAGCCTGCGCAACAAGCTTGTCGCCGAAGGCTTCTATCTGAGCCGCGCCATAGAGAAATACGGCAGCGGCTTCATACGCATCCGCAAAGCTTTGGAGGGCCAGAGTCGCAGCCAGAGTCGCAGCCAGAGTCATCCCTTCCGTTGGAAGCCCGTGTTCTGGCCATGTTGGCCAAAACTCCCATGGGCAAGCGCGATATCTCCGAAGCATTGGGGCAAAAAGAAATATCGGGTCAGCTCAACAAAGTCATCCGAGCGCTGCTGGCCACTGGCCAAATCGAACTGACCTTGCCCGACAAACCCCGCAGCCGCTTGCAGCGGTACCGCATCACCCCCGCATCCTCCACGCCATGGACTTCATCGACCTGAAAACCCAATACCAGCGCCTGAAAAGCCAAATCGACGCCAACATACAGAAAGTGCTGGCCCACGGCCAATACATTCTTGGTCCAGAAGTGGGTGAACTGGAAGAAAAGCTGGCTGCCTATACCGGTACCAAACACTGCATTGGCGTCGCCAACGGCACTGATGCGCTGCAGATTGCACTGATGGCGCTGGGCGTGGGCCCAGGCGACGAGGTCATCACCCCCGGCTTCACCTACATCGCCACGGCCGAGGCCGCCGCCGTGCTGGGCGCCAAGCCGGTATATGTGGACGTGGATGCGCGTACCTGCAACCTTGACCCGGCGCTGCTCGAAGCCGCCATCACGCCCCGAACCCGCGCCATCATCCCGGTGAGCCTGTACGGCCAGTGCGCCGACTACGACGCCATCAACGCCATCGCCGCCCGGCACGGCATTCCGGTGATCGAAGACGCCGCACAAAGCTTTGGCGCCAGCTACAAAGGCCGCAAAAGCTGCAACCTGACGACGATTGCCACCACCAGCTTTTTTCCCAGTAAACCGCTGGGCTGCTATGGCGACGGCGGCGCCATCTTTACCAATGACAATGAATTGGCTGCCGTCATGCGCCAAATTGCCCGTCACGGCCAAGACCGGCGCTACCACCACGTCCGCGTGGGCATGAACAGCCGCCTGGACACCCTGCAAGCCGCCATCCTGCTGCCCAAACTGGCGGTACTCGATGAAGAAATAGCCCTGCGCCAGCAAGTCGCCCAGCGCTACGCGCATTTACTCCCTCTCCCGCAAGCGGGAGAGGGCAGGGGCGAGGGCTGCACCCTACCCTACATCGAACCCCACAACATCAGCGCCTGGGCGCAATACACCCTCCAGGTGAGCGACCGCGAAGCCGTGCAGGCCAGGTTGAAAGAGCGAGGCATCCCCACCGCCGTGCACTACCCCATCCCGCTGAACAAGCAGCCCGCCGTCGCCGATGCCACCGTGCAGCTACCCGTGGGCGACGTTATCGCCCAGCGCGTCATCAGCTTGCCCATGCACCCGTATCTGGATGCGGCGGCGCAAGAGCGCATAGCGCAAGCACTGACACGGTAGCCAGCCCTATCGCCATGCCAGAGTCCCAGCACACTGAATACAAACGCCAATGGAAGGACGACCTTCTGAAATGGCTGTGCGCCTTTGCCAATGCCGAAGGCGGCACGCTCGTGGTCGGCTACAACGATCAAGGCCAGGCCGCAGATGTGAAGCCGGCCCAAAGCTGTCGAAAGGCACTCCTATCCCACCCTCAAAGGTTTGCACAAAGCCGTAGGAGCGGCGCCCTCGCCGCGATAGCGCGCATGCGCTCTCCAAGCCATGCGCCCCAGCCGCAGCCAAAATCGGCCAGAGGGCTGGCCTCCTACGGTGAGTTGTACCGCCAAGAGGGCATCAAGGACGCCTGCACGCAAGGCCGCTACCCCACGCCGACGTGGGCGCTGGAGCCGGGCGGTTGGAGGGTGACGTTTGGCTACACGCCCGAGGATGCCAGTGCAGTGTTGCAAGGTGTAATGGGACGGCAGGAGTTGATGCAACGCCTGGGGCTGCGTGATGAAAAGCATTTTCGCCAGCATTACCAGCAAGCTGCCATCGCGCTGGGCGTGATTGAAATGACCCTGCCTGAAACACCACGTAGCCGCTTGCAAAAATACCGCCTGACCGAAGCAGGCCAGCAGCGACAGGCGGCGCTGTTGCCCGCCAGTGCAACGACAAATAAAACACGCAAGAGCAGCTCAACAAAATGAGCCACAACCCATCTTCGCCCACCGCATTCCGCACCGACATCCAAGGCCTGCGCGCCATTGCCGTGCTGGCCGTCATGCTGTTTCACTACAACCCTGCCTGGCTGCCCGGCGGGTTTGTGGGGGTGGACGTGTTCCTGGTCATTTCGGGCTACCTCATCGTTCGCATCCTGCTGCAGAAGAAGGCCCAGCCAGGCTACCGGCTGGCCGCCACGCTGCGCTATTTCTATATCGGCCGCATCAAGCGCATCGCACCGGCGTATTTCGCCATGCTGGTGCTGGTGTCGCTGCTGGCGGCGGTCTTGCTGCTGCCGCAGGATTTGGGCGTCTACAAGAAAGGGCTGAACCAGGCCGCCTGGTTCCACAGCAACAGCTACTTTGCCGGCTTTGGCGACTACTTTGCCCCGGCCAGTCATGAGCAACCCTTGCTGCACACCTGGTCGCTGGCGGTGGAAATCCAGTTCTACCTGCTGGCGCCGCTACTGGTCTTGCTGTTGCCAACCAAGTCGCTGAAGTGGGTGCTAGGCGTGCTGCTCGTCGGCTTCACCTTGCTTGCTCAGTACCGCCTGAGCGTGCAGGGCATCCAGCAAGCCACCTACTACAGCCTGTATGCCCGCCTGCCAGAATTTTTTGCGGGCGGCTTGGTGGCTGTGTATATGCACAGTTTCAGGGGGGGGCAGCGCTCCTGGCTGGCCGGCGTGGGCCTGGTGTTGGTGCTGGCCGCCGCTGCGGCGCAGCCCCGGTTAGGCCCGTTCCCTGGCCTGCCGGCGCTGCTGCCCGTGGCGGGCGCCGCGCTCATCCTCTTGCACCCTGCGCAGGGGCTTGTCCTGCGCCTGCTGGGCAACCGCCCCATGGCCTGGGTGGGCGAACTGTCGTACTCGCTGTACCTGTGGCACTGGCCCGTGCTGGCCTTGCTGCGCTACTACGCCGGAGAGCAGGTGCTGGACATACCCTTTAGCCTGCTATTCATCATCCTTACCCTGCTGCTGGCCACCGCATCTTTTTATACCGTGGAAGCGCCACTGCGTGCCCGCCGCACGGGCGCCCGCCAAGCCGTGGGCTATGGCCTGCTGGCGTGCGCGGCCCTGGCCACCGCGCCCAGTATGGCGCGCATCAACCAGGCGCTATCGCCCCCACCCCTGCCGATCGAATACCAGCGCTACGCCGATCCCGCCACTATCTGCCACGGCCAGATCGTGGACGACTGCCTCAAAGGCGATTTGAACAGCGACAAAGAGGTGTTGGTGCTGGGTGACTCCCACGCCGCCATGCTCAACCTGTTTTTTGACCAGTTGGGCAAGGAGCTGGGTTTCAAGGCGCGCATCATTACTGCCAGCAGCTGCGTGACCATTCCGGGGTTTGACTACCAGCGGATTGCCGAATGGGCACACGAGGCGTGTCTGAAGCAGATCGAGCAAGCGCAGCAGGCATTGAATAAATCACCAATCGTCTTCATCGCCGCCAGCTGGAATTGGCAACTGGAATCAACCGCCTTCCAGCAGGCGCTGGAGCACTTTCTGCAGCAGCAAGACAAGGTCGGCAAAAAAATCTATCTGATGCCGCAAGAGCCCCTGCTTGCACGCAACCCGCTGCGCGCGCAGCGATTCGTGCAGCTCGGCTTGCCGACCAATATCGTGGTCAATCCCCAATATCAGCAAGCCAACCACTGGCTTGCTCAGTGTGCGCAGCGCCATACCAACGCCCTGCTGCTGGATTTTGGCAACACGAAGGTCTTTGCCCAAGCGCCCTTTGCCGCAGGCCAGCTTCTCTATTCTGACGAGCACCACCTGAACGAAGTGGGCGCGCGTGCCTATGCCCAGGCGGCACGCGCCACGTTCACGAAAGTACTGCGGTAAACCCATGCGCAAGCTTCTGCCCCAAAGCGCCTACGCCCGCAACGTGCTCACCTTGATGACTGGCACCACGCTGGCGCAGGCTATCCCGATTGCCATCAGCCCCATCCTCACGCGGCTCTACAGCCCCGAGGAATTTGGCCGTTTCGCGCTCTACATGGCCGTCGCCATGATTGCCAGCGTACTGGTCACCGGCCGCTACGAGCTGGCCATCCTGCTGCCGCGCCACGATCGTGATGCACTGCACATCACCGCGCTGGCCATGGCGCTCAGCGTGGCCATCAGCGCCGTGCTGCTGCTGGTCGTCATTTTTCTTGCCCAGCCCATCGCCGCCCTGCTGGGCGATGCCGCCCTGGCCTCCTGGCTGTATTGGGTGCCGGCATCCACCTTGCTGCTGGGCGTGTACCAAAGCCTCAATTATTGGAGCAACCGCAAGGCCCAATACAAGCGCCTGGCCATCAGCCGCACCGTGCAAAGCACGGGCGTCGCCTTGGCGCAAATGACCAGCGGCTACGCCGGTAGTGGCGCCGTGGGATTGGTGGGCGGGCAAATCACGGGGCAGGTGCTGGCCACCGGCGTATTGGCGCGCTTGATCTGGCGCGAGGATCACCAGCAAATCCGTGTGCTGAGGCCGACCCGCAGCCTGGCGCTGGCGAAAAAGTACATCAACTTTCCCAAATACCTGATCGTTGCCCATGGCTTCAACACCGCTTCAGGACAGATGCCGGTGCTGCTGCTCAGCGCCCTGTTCAGCACCACGGCGGCGGGCTTCTTCACCCTGACCCAGCGGGTCATGGCCGCGCCCATGGCCCTGGTGGCGGGGGCTTTGGGTGACGTGTTTCGGCAAGAGGCCAGCCACGCCTATATTCACCAGGGTCAATGCAAGACCATTTATCAAAAGACATTCAAGCGTTTGTTGTTGATCTCGGTATTGCCCTTTATCGTTTTTTTCTTTGTTGCTCCTGCGCTATTTGCCTGGGTGTTTGGCGAGCAGTGGCGCGTGGCTGGTGAATATGCACAAATCCTGACGCCCATGGCATTTTTGCAGTTCATAACCAGCCCCTTGAGTGCGATGTTTATGATTGCAGAAAAGCAAAAATTGGATTTACTCTGGCAAATATTTCTCCTGTCTTTAGTCATTGTTTCTTTTGTGCTTGGAAAGTTCCTCTCGGGCGCGGCAGATGCGTTGAAAATTTTCTCCTTTGCTTACTGTGTTGCCTACGGTGTCAATGGGGCAATGACTTACCATTTTGCAAAAAATAACGTCAGAACATGAAAGCAGTAAAAATACTGATGATAACTCAGGGCGTTTCCAGATTGGTGAGGCCATTATTCGAATCCAATCACCAAGTGGTTGGGGTGCTCGAATCCATGCCGCGAGATTATGATGGCTCAAGAAACAAATCCCTGTTGATTGAGTTTCTGAAAAAAACTTATAGTCTTGTAAAAAGACAAGATGTTTTTCTGCCGAATTTTTGTAAAAAAAGAAGTATTCCCTATAATTTCATATGGAAAAAAAATTCAAAAGAAATTGCCAATTGGATTCGGGAACTAAATCCGGAATTGATCGTTATTTTCAGCATGTCTCAACTCTTGAAGGATGACATTCTGAAAATACCGCGTCTTGGCGTAATTAATCTGCATCCTTCGTTTTTGCCAAGCTATCGCGGTGCCAATCCTGATTTTTGGCAATACCATGATATGGAAATGAATCCTGGGGTCACGGTGCACTATGTCAATGCAGGAGAGGATACGGGAGACATCATTTTTCAAGATCGGGTGCACATTCCTCTTGGGACGAAGTCGCCCGAGCGTCTGGATAAATTGATTGGTGAACTGGGAGTGTCTTTGATGCTCAAGGCCATCGATGCCATCGCCCAGAGCAATGCGCCACGCACACCGCAGCCTGCACAAAGTCCCACACCACGCGCCCGCATTCTGAAGCCTGAAGAACATGCAGAGATCATTGATTGGGAGCATTGGCCGATTGAGCGCGTATGGCATGTTTTGCGCGGGACGGAGTTGTGGCTGAATGCGATTGCCCAGCCTGCTGGCTTGCTGGCAGGGCAGCGCTGGTCAATCCGCGAATATGAAAAAATAGACATTGCACAAGGCACGCCCGGTAAAATTGGCAAGTACAAGAATAAAAAATGCGTATTTGCCAAGGATGGGGTGATTTATATTGATATTGATTTTGATATTAAAAATTCCATTTTGAAAATTCTCCAAAAATAAATGGCTGTGTCCTCTCGTTTGTCTCATCGCATGGATCAATACCACGTCCTCTGCGTCACAGAACCATCCATCCCCTTATTCAGCCAAGCCTGGTGGCTCGATGCCACGGTGGGTGAGGGAGGCTGGGATGTAGCCTTGGTAGAAAAAGGCGGCGCCATTGTCGCGGCCATGCCCTATGTGCCGCGCAAGCGCCACGGCTTTACCCTGCTCGGCCAGCCTGCGCTCACGCAAACCTTGGGGCCTTGGCTGCGCGAGGCAGCGGGTAAATCCTCCACGCGGCTGGCGCAGCAAAAAGATCTGTTGCAAGCGCTGATCGAGCAACTCCCGCCTTTTGACCATTTCACCCAGAACTGGCATTGGAGCCTGGGCAATTGGCTGCCGTTTTATTGGGCAGGCTTCCAGCAGACCACGCGCTATACCTACATCCTGAATGAACTCGGGGATGAGCAGATATTGTGGAAAGGGTTGCGAGAAAATATTCGCACAGACATAAAAAAAGCCAGCAATCGTTTCAAGTTGCGCGTCCGCACGGATTTGTCGGTAGGCGATTTTCTTCACCTCAACCGTATGACATTTGCCCGACAGGGCATGGCCTTGCCCTACACGGAAGCCTTTGTGCACACGCTCGACCAGGCCTGCGCCGCACGGCAGGCACGTAAAATCTTCATTGCCGAAGATGAACAAGGCCGTCGCCACGCCGGGGTTTACATCGTCTGGGATCAAAACAGCGCCTATTACCTGATGGGCGGCGGCAACCCTGAACTGCGCAACAGCGGCGCCACCAGTCTGTGCATGTGGGAGGCGATCAAGTTTTCCGCAACGGTTACCCGGCGCTTTGACTTTGAGGGTTCTATGATCGAACCGGTAGAGAAATTCTTTCGCGCATTCGGTGCCCAGCAAACACCGTATTTCACGGTCAGTAAAACCCCTTCCCGCATCCTTAAAACGGCCTTGTTCCTGCGTAGTTTGAAAGGGGGTCAGTAATGCCCGGCACGCTATGGCACAGTCCTGCCGCTCTGGCCTGGCTGCAAACCATCCTGCGAGAACGCTTTGGCCACGCCTTTGTCTTGCAAGCCCAGCCAGACGGCTCCGGCATGGCCTTGCGCCTGCCCGGCGATGCACGCTGCATCAGCCTGGCGCTCAATGGCGCCACCTTCGCCCGTGCCGATTCTGACCTGCCTTGCACCCTATGGAATGCCGCCGCCGAGGGCTGGCAACCCGCCTTGCCGGGCGCACTGCCCGCGCCCGGCGCGGCGCAATTGCCCGCGCCGCTGATCACCCCAGCCGACAATGGCTGGCATATCGGCTACGACATCCTCGGCCTGACTTACTGGATGCTCACCCGTCAGGAAGAAGTCGGCCGCACCGACCTGGACAATCATGGGCGCTTTCCGGCAGTTCATTCGCATGCCTACAAACATGGCTATCTGGAGCGCCCCGTCGTTGACGAATGGCTGCATGTGCTGGGGCAGGTCATCGCCCGCACCTGGCCGGGCATCGCGCTCAAGCAGCACCAGTTCAGCATGAAGGTCAGCCACGATGTGGACGCACCCAGTCGCTACGGCTTTGCCAGCGCCAAGGGCCTGCTGCGCGCCATGGCGGGCGACGTGCTCAAGCGTGGCGACATCAAGAATGCCCTGCGTGCGCCTTGGATCAGGCTGAACACCCGTGATGCGCTGCACCCCAGCGACCCATTCAATACCTTTGAATGGATCATGGATCTGTCTGACCAGCACGGCCTGACCAGCGCCTTCTATTTCATTTGCGGGCGCACCAGCGCCATGGACGCCGACTACGAGCCCGAGCATCCTGCCATCCGCGCGCTGATGCGCCGCATCCATGAACGCGGCCATGAAATTGGCCTGCACCCCAGCTACGGCACCTATCAAAAACCAGAGCTGATTGCGCAAGAGGCACAACGGTTAAGGACGGTTTTGGCTGAAGAAAACATACGGCAAGCCGAAATGGGCGGGCGTATGCACCTTTTACGCTGGGAACAGCCTACTACTTTGCGCGCTTGGGCTGATGCCGGTATGAATTATGACAGTACCTTGAGCTATGCCGATAGACCTGGATTCAGATGTGGTACCTGCTTTGAATATCCAGCGTTTGACTCTGTTTTGGGCCAAGCATTGAAACTGCGTGTGCGGCCACTCGTTGTTATGGAGTGCTCTGTTATCGCCACTCGATATCTTGGACTTGGTCTTGGCGAAGAGGCAAAGAGGAAAATTAATTTACTGAAAAATGCATGTATATGCGTAGGTGGGTGTTTTACATCATTGTGGCATAACTCCGAGTTGAAAATGATGGAGGAGCAAGAGCTCTATATGAATATGCTTCATAAACAATTCAAATGAAGATCAATGTCTTCAATTTAACTGCGAATATTAACTTTTTTTTAATATTCCCATTCTATATGATTGGGCAGATGCTTGTTCAGATGGGGTACTCTGCGCCATTTCTGGGGTCGGCTTTTGGTTTCTTTCTTTTGATATCGTTGCCTATTGCTGTTTTGGGATTATTTCGGGCGAGGAATTTTCGATCAATAATGAAGCTTTTTATAACAAAAGCTTTTTTCTTTTTCTTGATAATTTATACTTTGTTTGTGGTCATTCAATATATAAATGGGACTGAGTTTGAATTTATCTCCTATCATTTAAAATC
The DNA here is from genome assembly GCA_002894305.1 of Comamonadaceae bacterium CD01. Lineage (GTDB taxonomy): Bacteria > Pseudomonadota > Gammaproteobacteria > Burkholderiales > Burkholderiaceae_C > Comamonas_C > Comamonas_C faecalis. The sequence continues at coordinate 7,050 of PGEI01000052.1, read as the reverse complement.
AGTATTTCGCTTGGCTGCTTTCTATTTTGTAACATTGAATTTATATTTCGGAGGTGTTTTTAAGGATGTGCGATATTCTATCGTCGTCCTGTGTCTTGCGGCGTTTTTTGTATTATCTTCGATTTTCAATATTATAAAAATATTCCCTGCTGAGTTTGGCGGTGAATATTTTGAGCTTGATTATCAAATGTTGGCGTTTTTGGTCTTATTTTTCTTTATTGGGAATCTTGCAAATTCGCGTACTAAGAGTAATATCGTAATTATATGCGCCATGGTAGTTTTCCTATTTCATCTGGGCGCCAGAACTGAGTTCTATATTGCACTGGCACTCTTGGGCGCGGTTGAATTTTTGAAGGCGAAAAGAAGAATTGGTGTACTAATTCTCTTCTTCTTCGGCTCTGTTTTTTTTGCATTGATTGCACATATTTATTTGGATGTTAATTGGTTACGCGACGTTAGAATTTTTTCTGTGATTTTTTCTGATGCGGATCCATCAAAAATATCAAGATCCGAGCTTACATTTAATGCGCTTAAAACTATTGCAGAGCACCCATTTCTTGGTAATTTTGCAAGCCATGAATTAGGCGCCTATTCTCACAATTTACTTTCGGCATGGGTTGACTTCGGAGTTTTTGGATTCTTTTACGTTCTATTTCTCGTTGCAATTCCATTATTTATAATTTTGCTAAATATAAGAAATAACCTAAATCAGATTTATATCTTGGCTGTTTCTTCGTTGATGGCTTTGGTGATTGCGTATGCATTGGCGAAGACTTATAATTATTCCATGTTGGCGGTGGCGCTGGCGTATTATGGAATATGGGTATCTACGGAGAAAGGTAGATTAAATAATGAGAAAAAATAATACAATTAATGTTTTGTATATTGATGGGGATGGGCCGCTTGGCGGCGCTTCGCGCAGCTTGTATGAGCTTATTGGAGGGTTTGATCCTAATGCGGTGCATCCCTATTTTTTTACATCTAAGGGCACCGCTTCTATTTTTTATGAAAAAATTGCCGTTGATAATATTTCTGTGCGCGGAATGTCAAAATTTGATCATACGAGGTATGGGTATTACAGAGGGTGGCGTTGGCTAATTTTGCTCAGGGAGTTTTTTTATTTCCCATTTATGATTTTTGGTCTAATTAAGGCGGCGCATCAATGGAAACAAATAGATGTGATTCATCTCAATGAATTTGTTTATATATTACCCGCGATAATCGCAAAAAAAATATTTTCCGTGCCCCTGGTGGTGCACGTGCGAGCGTTGGCAAAGGGGAGGGAGGGAGGCATCAGGTCTTTTATTTTTAATTGGATATTGAAGCACTTTGCTGATGTTGTGGTGGCAATTGATGGGAATGTTAGAAAAACCTTGCCTGAGAATTTAAATGTGCTTGTTGTAAATAATTCCTTCTCTCCTGGGCAAGAGCGGGGTGATCGGCGAATAATTGACATCTTTCATGCAATACCTCAAGAAAAATTCAAAGCTGGATTTGTTGGTAATCTTCATAAATCAAAGGGTATACTGGAGATAGTTGAAGCTGCAAAAATAATACATCAGAAAAATTCCAATGTGCATTTTGTTATTGCTGGCGGAGAAACTGCAAGGGTGGAAAATTTAAAAGGATGGTTTCTGAAAAAATTTGGATTTTCTCAAAATTCGCAAAATGAAATGATCAATTTCATTGAGAAAAATAATTTGCAGAATTGTGTAAGTTTGACGGGATTTACTATGGCTATAGGCGATGTTTATAAAAATATTGACGTTCTATTGTTTCCATCTCATTTTGATGCGCCCGGAAGGCCTGTTTTTGAGGCTGGTTTTTATTCAAAACCAAGCATAATTGCCGCTAATAATCCAACATCAGATACATTTAGAGATGGTGTTACTGGTATTTTGGTGCCTGAAAAATCTCCCAACGTTTTGGCCGAGGCTGTGTTGTATTTGGCGAATAATCCAAAAATTTGTGCTGCTATGGGGGCTGAGGCAAAAAAATTAGCAGAAGAGAATTTCTGCCCCCAAAGGAATGCAAGGAAAATCCTTAATATTTATAGGCGATTGAAATCCGGTTCTGGGGAGATTTATGACTTATAAAATTTGCACTCATTGCATCATGGATACCTCTGATCCTCGAATCCAATTCGACGATCAAGGTGTCTGTGAATATTGCAACAACTTCAAAACCACCATTGCACCCAGTTGGGATACCGGTGTGCAGGGTGCGGCTGCTTTGGCGCGCATGGCCGAACAAATCAAGGCGGATACCCAAGGCAAGGATTTTGATGCCATCATCGGACTGAGTGGTGGGCTGGATAGCTCTTATGCGGCTTATGTGGCGGTGAAGAAAATGGGCTTGCGCCCCTTGCTGTTTCATGTGGATGCGGGATGGAATACCGATCAGGCGGTAGGCAATATAGAGAAACTGGTGGACGGCCTAGGGGTGGACTTGTACACCGAGGTGATCAACTGGGAGGAGATGAAAGACCTGCAGGTGGCGTTTTTGAAGTCTGGAATTCCAGATCAGGATATTCCGCAGGATACGGCTTTCTTCTCAGCGCTGTACCAGTTCGCGCGCAAGAACAAGATCAAGCATGTAATCACTGGTTCCAACTACTCCACGGAATGCTGCCGTGAGCCGGAAGAGTGGGGGGGCTACCCGGGCATTGATAAGATTTTGATTGATGACATTCATGGTCGTTTTGGAAATCGCCGGCTAACTACCTTTCCGATTAAGGATATTCTGGTATATAAAATTTACTATCAGAAAATCCTCGGAATGAAGGTTCACTACCCGCTGAACCATGTGCCTTATGTAAAGAAGGATGCCGAGGATGAGCTGGAGCGCCTGTTTGGTTGGCAGCGTTTTCAGCACAAGCACCATGAATCACGGTTTACCCGGTTTTATGAAGACTACTGGATGCCGCGCAAGTTTGGCTACCACAAGCGGCGTGCGCATTTTTCCAGTTTGATTATGACGGGGCAGATGACGCGGGAGGCGGCGCTGGAGCGGATCAGCCGTCCAGAGATGGATGAGCACTTTTTACAGCAGGAATTTGAATATGTGGCGCACAAACTGGATTTGACAATGCCCGAGCTGCAAGCCATTTTTGATGCACCCAACAAGACCTTCCACGACTACAAGAACAAGCGCTGGGTGATTGGCCTGGGGGCCAAGGTGTTGAGTGTGCTGGGCCTGGAGAAACGGCTCTTTCGATGATCGCCCTGATTGATTATGGCGTGGGCAACGTGCAGGCGTTTTTGAACATGTTCAAACGTCTGGGAATTGATGCCTGCCGCGCCAGCACGTCCGAGGCTTTGCAGCAGGCCAGCCATCTCATCCTGCCCGGTGTGGGGGCGTTTGACCATGCGATGACGCAGCTGCAGCAGTCTGGCCTGCGCCCTGCGCTGGATACCTTGGTGCTGGAACAAAAAATACCCGTGTTGGGTATTTGCGTGGGAATGCAGATGCTGGCCAGCGGTAGCGATGAGGGGCAGTTGCCGGGGCTGGGCTGGATACCGGGGCGCGTCAAGGCTTTTGCACAGCAACCTGATTCACACAAGTTGCCCATGCCACATATGGGGTGGAATGATGTGAAATTTCGTGCCGAGCACCCACTGTTTCGTGATTTTGAAGCCGAATCACGTTTTTATTTTCTGCACTCTTATTATTTTGATGCGGTGGACGAAGCCGATGTAGTGGCTACGGCAGAGTACGGCGTTGACTTTGACTGCGTCGTGTCACGGGGCAATGTGTATGGAATTCAATGCCATCCCGAGAAGAGCCATCGTTTCGGTGCGCAGTTTTTGAAAAACTTTGCGGAGCTTTGATCCATGCTGCGCCCTCGTATAATCCCCTGCCTGTTGATTCAACAAGGCGGGCTGGTAAAAACCAGAAAATTCAAAGAACCTAAATATGTGGGTGATCCGATCAACGCCGTCAAGATTTTCAACGAGAAAGAATCTGACGAGTTGATGGTGCTGGATATTGACGCCACAGTAGACCAAGCTGAACCCAACTACGCTCTCATTGCCAAGCTGGCGGCCGAGTGCCGGATGCCACTGTGCTATGGCGGTGGCATCACCACGCCCGAGCAGGCGGCGCACATCATTGGCCTGGGAGTGGAGAAGGTGTCAGTCAGCGCTGCGGCGCTGGCCAGGCCGGCTCTGCTCACAGAGATGGCAGCCGCCATCGGTCGGCAAAGTGTGGTTGCGGTGCTGGATGTGCGTAAAAAGACCGGACTTTTCAGCAAGGGCTATGAGGTGTGTACACACAATGCCAAGCAGGCGCACAAGATAGACCTTATTGAGTTGGTGCAACAGTTGCAAGCGGCAGGCGCGGGTGAGATTGTCATTAATTCGATTGACCGCGATGGCGAGATGCAGGGCTACGACCTTGATTTGGCCCGGCAGGTGCGAAGTGTGGTCAAGGTGCCGCTCACTGTCTTGGGTGGGGCGGGTTCCTTGGCACATATCGGTGAATTGTTGAAAACCTGCGGTGTGGTGGGGACGGCAGCGGGCAGCTTGTTTGTTTTCAAGGGCCCTTACCGCGCGGTGTTGATCAATTACCCCACTGCTGTACAAAAAGATGAACTGTGCCGTGCCGTTTTGGCGGGCACGTAAGCGATTGAAGAAAAATCATGTTCAAGAATAAAACTCTGCTTATTACCGGCGGCACCGGCTCCTTCGGCAACGCCGTCCTGAAACGTTTCCTCGATACCGATATTGCCGAGATCCGCATCTTCAGCCGCGACGAAAAAAAACAGGACGACATGCGCAAGCGCTACCACAGCGCCAAGCTCAAGTTCTACATTGGCGACGTGCGCGATGCGCGCAGCATCGAGCAGGCCATGCGCGGAGTGGATTACGTGTTTCACGCAGCGGCGCTCAAGCAGGTGCCGTCGTGTGAGTTTTATCCCATGCAGGCGGTGCGCACCAATGTGATGGGTACCGAGAACGTGCTGGAGGCGGCGATTGCCGCGGGCGTCAAGCGCGTGGTGTGCCTGAGCACCGACAAGGCGGTCTATCCCATCAATGCCATGGGCATCAGCAAGGCGATGATGGAAAAGGTGATGGTGGCCACCAGCCGCAACCTGGAGGGCACGAGTACGGTGATCTGCGGCACACGCTACGGCAACGTGATGGCCTCGCGCGGCTCGGTGATTCCGCTGTTTGTGCAGCAGGTGTATGCGAACCAGCCCATCACGATTACCGACCCGGCGATGACGCGCTTCATGATGACATTGGGCGATGCGGTGGACTTGGTGTTGTATGCGTTCGAACACGGCCGCAATGGCGATATTTTTGTGCAAAAGGCGCCAGCAGCCACGATTGAAACCCTAGCCCATGCGGTGACGGGGCTGATGGGCAAGCCCGATCATCCCGTGCAGGTGATCGGAACGCGCCATGGCGAGAAGCTGTACGAGGCACTGCTCAGCCGCGAAGAGATGGCCTGCGCCGAGGACATGGGCGATTATTTTCGCGTGCCGGCCGATGGCCGGGATTTGAACTACGGCAAGTTTGTCGACCAGGGTGCGCAGCGCCTGACGCAGTCAGCCCATGGCGAGGATTACAACAGCCACAACACCGATCGGTTGGACGAGACCGGGATGCGGCAGCTGCTGCTCAAGCTCGATGGGATGCAGCGCATTGCCAGGGGCGAGATGGTGGGGGATGTGGAGGAGCATTGAGGGAGCCGTAGGTCGGATAAGCGCAGCACATCCGGCAAGCGTCGCTAGCAGTGTCTATCAAATACAATAGATGATTCTAGTATTTTGTTGTATGAGCCATTCCTTCCAGCGCCCATTCGTCGAAAAGCTGTCTCAGCGTCTGCACGGCACATCGCCCCTGATTCAGGTGTTAGTGGGGCCGCGTCAGGTGGGCAAGACCACGGGGGTGCGGCAGTTGATGACGCAGGTTCATTGGCCCACGCATTACGCCAATGCCGACGATGTGCTGGTCAGCGACCGCAATTGGCTGCTGGAGCAGTGGCAGCAGGCCTTGCTGCTGGGCGATGACGCGCTGCTGGTGGTCGATGAGATCCAAAAAATCCCCAACTGGCCCGAGACAATCAAGGCGCTATGGGATGCACGGCCGGGGCGCTTGCGGGTGCTGCTGCTGGGCTCCAGCGCTTTGCAGATTCAAGCAGGGGTGACTGAAAGCCTGGCCGGGCGCTTTGAGCTGCTACGTGTGCACCACTGGCGTTTTGTCGAGCTGCATGCAGCCTTTGGCTACGACCTGGATCGCTACCTGGCCTTTGGCGGCTACCCCGGCGCCGTGGCGCTGGAGGGCGATGCTGACCGCTGGTATGCGTATATGAAGGACGCGATTGTCGAGGCGGTGATTGGCAAAGACATTTTGCAAAGCCGCAAGGTGGCCAATCCGGCGCTGTTTCGCCAGGCGTTTGAGATTTTGTGTGCCTACCCGGCGCAGGAGATCAGCTATACCAAGCTGCTGGGGCAGTTGCAGGGCAAGGGCAACACCGATTTGGTCAAGTACTACATTGAGCTGTATGGCGGCGCTTTTTTGCTGCACGCGCTGCAAAAGTATTCGCCCAAGGCGTGGCTGTCGCGCAACTCCAGCCCCAAGATGCTGCCCGCTTGCCCGGCTCTGTACAGCATGGCGACAGGTGTGGCTGTGGCGCGCAATGCCGAGCAGCGCGGGCGCGCGTTTGAGCTGGCTGTGGGCTGCGAGCTGTTGCAGCAGCCGGGCCAGGTGACTTACTGGCGCGAGCGCAATGATGAGGTGGATTTTGTCTATCAGTACCGTGATCGGCTTTATGCCATCGAGGTGAAATCGGGCCGCAAAAAATCAGCCAAGGGTTTGGAGGTGTTTTGTGCCAAGGCGCCCGGTGCATTGCGGGTCATCGTCACGCCGGAAAATTTTGCGCAGTTTTCCGCCAATCCCAGGGGGTTTTTGGAAGCGGTGGCGCTGTGATGGCGTGCATCCCATCGCATGTGATCAGTGCCGTAGGCCGGATAAGCGCAGCGCATCCGGCATGCACCTATTGCTCCGGCCTTGTGATGTTTGAACTCGTCATCCCGGCGAAGGC
>PGEI01000051.1 GCA_002894305.1 Comamonadaceae bacterium CD01 | reverse complement strand
CGGCATGCTGTTCTACGTGTTCTTCGAGGCCACGCTGATCCCGATGTACCTGATCATCGGCATGTGGGGCGGGCCGCGAAAAATCTACGCTGCGTTCAAGTTCTTCCTGTACACGCTGCTCGGTTCGCTGCTGACGCTGATCGCCTTCATCTACCTGTACAACCAGGCGGGCGGCAGCTTCGACATCCAGGCCTGGCACCAGCTGCCGCTGCCGGGCACCGCGCAGACACTGCTGTTCTTCGCGCTGTTCGCCGCGTTTGCTGTGAAGGTGCCGATGTGGCCGGTGCACACCTGGCTGCCCGACGTGCACGTCGAGGCGCCCACCGGCGGCTCCGTCGTGCTGGCGGCCATCATGCTCAAGCTCGGCGCCTACGGCTTCGTGCGCTTCTCGCTGCCGATCGCGCCCGACGCGGCGCACGAGTGGGCCTGGCTGATGATCACTTTCTCTCTGATCGCGGTGATCTACGTCGGCCTGGTGGCCATCGTGCAGAAAGACATGAAGAAGCTGGTCGCCTACTCGTCGGTGGCGCACATGGGCTTCGTCACGCTGGGCTTCTTCATCTTCAACGACCTGGGCGTCTCCGGCGGCCTGGCGCAGATGATTGCCCACGGCTTCGTCTCGGGCGCGATGTTCCTGTGCATTGGCGTGCTCTACGACCGCCTGCACACCCGCGAGATCGCCGACTACGGCGGCGTGGTCAACTCCATGCCCAAGTTCTCGGCGTTTGCGCTGCTGTTCTTCATGGCCAACTGCGGCCTGCCCGCCACGGCCGGTTTCATCGGCGAGTGGATGGTCATCATCGCCTCGGTGCGCTACGACTTCTGGGTCGGCATGGGCGCCGCCTGGGCGCTGATCCTGGGCGCCAGCTACTCGCTGTGGATGTACAAGCGCGTCTACCTGGGCGCCATCACCAACGAGAAGGTGCGCGGCATGCGCGACATCAACGCCCGTGAATTCCTGGTGCTGGGGGTGCTAGCGATTGCGGTGCTCTTCATGGGCATCTACCCCAAGCCCTTCACCGACGTGATGGACGTCTCGGTGGCGCAGCTGCTGCAGCATGTGGCGCAGTCCAAGCTCCCCTGACCCGACAAGCGAAGCGAGAGATACAAGATGATTGACAACATCAGCTGGCTGGCGATTTACCCCGAGATCGTGCTGCTGGTCATGGCCTGTGTGATCGCCCTGGTCGACCTGGGCGTCAAGAGCGCGCACCGCACCACCACTTACGTGCTGACCATGCTCACGCTGGCCGTCGTGGCCGCGCTGCAGGCCATGTACGCCAGCGGCGGCAACACCTTCTACGGCTGGGGCAACATGGTGGTGAGCGACGCCATGGGCAACTGGCTCAAGTGCTTTGCCACGCTGTCGGTGATGGTGACGCTGGTCTACGGCCGCCACTACGCGCACGACCGCGAGATGCTGCGCGGCGGCGAGCTGTTCACGCTGACCATGCTGGCGCTGCTGGGCGTGTGCGTGCTGATCTCGGCCAACAACTTCCTGGTGATCTACCTGGGGCTGGAGCTGCTCACGCTGTCGAGCTATGCGCTGGTCGCGCTGCGCCGCGACGACGCCACGGCCACCGAGGCGGCGATGAAGTACTTCGTGCTCGGTGCGATGGCCAGCGGCTTCCTGCTGTACGGCCTGTCGATGATCTACGGCGCCACCGGCTCGCTGGACATCGGCGAGGTCTTCAAGGCGATCAACGAGGGCCAGATCCGCCACCAGGTGCTGGTGTTCGGCGTGGTCTTCATCGTGGCCGGCCTGGCGTTCAAGTTTGGCGCCGTGCCGTTTCACATGTGGATTCCGGACGTCTACCAGGGCGCGCCCACGGTCATCACGCTGTTCATCGGCTCGGCGCCCAAGTTCGCGGCGTTCGGCATGACGATGCGCCTGCTGGTCGACGGCATGCTGGCGTTGGCCATCGACTGGCAGCAGATGCTGGCCGTGCTGGCCTTCTTCTCGCTGTTGGTGGGCAACATCGCCGGTGTGCTGCAGACCAACCTGAAGCGCATGCTGGCGTACTCGACCATCTCGCACATGGGCTTTCTGTTCCTGGGCCTGCTGTCGGGCGTGGTCGACGGCCAGATGGACGCGCACGCCGCGCAGAACGCCTACAGCTCGGCCATGTTCTATCTGGCCACCTACGTGCTGACCGTGCTGCCCGCCTTCGGCATGATCACGCTGCTGGCGCGCCAGGGTTTCGAGAGCGAGGAGATCGCCGATCTGGCCGGCCTGAACCGCCGCAGCCCGCTGTATGCCGGCGTGATGGCCGTGTGCATGTTCTCGCTGGCCGGCATTCCGCCACTGGTGGGCTTCTACGCCAAGCTGGCGGTGCTGCAGGCGCTGATTGCTTCGGGCTCTGGCCTGCACGTGGCGCTGGCCGTGTTCGCGGTCGTGATGTCGCTGATCGGCGCCTTCTACTACATCCGCGTGGTCAAGGTCATGTACTTCGACGCACCGCTGACGGTCACCAAGACCGCCGCGCCGCTGGACATTCGCGTGGTGCTGTCGGCCAACGGGCTGCTGGTGCTGGCACTGGGCGTGCTGCCGGGCGGGCTGATGGCGCTGTGCGCCGATGCCATCGGGCGGGCGCTGGCTTCGTGACCGCAAGCCGATGACGCAAGGTGCAGCCATCTGGCTGGTGATCGTGGCGGCCTTGGTGGCCGCCAACCTGCCTTTCATGACCGAACGCTGGTTTCTCGTCGGCCCCCGCGTGCGCGCGGTCAAGCCGCTGGGGCTGCGTCTGGTCGAACTGATCGTGCTGTACTTCATCGTCGGCGCGCTTGCTTTGTTCATCGAGCGCAAGGTCGGCCAGAACGCGCCCCAGGGCTGGGAGTTCTACGCCATCACCGGAACCTTGTTTCTGACGCTGGCGTTTCCCGGATTCGTCTACCGTTACCTGATGCGCTCATCGTCGCTGAGAGAGAACGACTAAGGTCGCCATGAAGGTGCTCGATCTGCAGTGCGGCCCCGCAGGTCACCGCTTCGAGGGCTGGTTCTCCAGCGAAGACGACTTCCAGAACCAGCTTGGCCGTGGCCTGGTGCAATGCCCGATCTGCGCCAGCAGCGCAGTGCAAAAAATGCCCAGCGCGCCACGCCTGAATCTGGGTACCTCCGCGCAGGAGGCGGGCAGGCCGCCCGCGGTGCAGGCCTCGCAACCCGCGCCGGCGGCGACATCCGCCGTCATGGCCAATCCGCAGCTGCAGGCCGCCTGGCTGGAGTTGGCGCGCAACATCGTCGCGCGCACCGAAGACGTGGGCGAGCGCTTTGCCGAGGAGGCGCGGCGCATGCACTACGGCGAAATCGACGAACGCGCGATCCGCGGGCAGGCCACGGCCCGGGAGACCGCGCAACTGCTCGACGAAGGCATTGAGGTACTGCCGCTGCTATTGCCCCCTGCGGCCAAGGAGACCCTGCAGTGATTCGCAAATGACAAACGCCCCTGGTTCAGGGGCGTTTTTGCGTGGTGCGTGTATTTACAGCCCGCCCATCGCCAGGTATTTCATCACCATGTACTCGTCCAGCCCGTGGCGCGAGCCCTCGCGGCCGATGCCCGAGTACTTGACGCCGCCAAACGGTGCCACTTCGGTGGAGATGGCGCCGGTGTTGATGCCGACCATGCCGTATTCGAGTTGGCGCGATACGCGCCAGACGCGCGCGTGATCCCTGGAATAGAAGTAGGCTGCCAGGCCGAACGGTGTGTCGTTGGCCAGGCGCACGGCGTCTGCTTCGCTCTCGAAACGCTGCAGCGGCGCCACAGGGCCGAAGATTTCCTCGCGCATCACCGCCATGTCGTCGCGCACGTCGGTGAGCACCGTGGGCTGGAACCAGGTGCCGCCCAGCGCATGGCGGGCGCCGCCGGTGATGGCCTTGGCGCCGCGGCCCACCGCGTCCTGCACCAGGTGGTCGACCTTGTCGATGGCCGCCTGGTCGATCAGCGGGCCTTGCACCACGCCGGCGTCCATGCCGTTGCCGACGGACAGCTCGCCCACGGCCTCGGCCAGCTTTTGGGCAAAGCGGTCGTAGATGCCGGCCTGCACCAGGAAGCGGTTGGAGCACACGCAGGTCTGGCCGGCGTTGCGGTACTTGGAGGCAATGGCGCCGGCCACCGCCGCGTCCAGGTCGGCGTCGTCGAAGACGATGAACGGCGCGTTGCCGCCCAGCTCCAGCGAGAGTTTTTTCAGCGTGCCCGCGCACTGCTGCATCAGCAACTGGCCGACCTCGGTCGATCCGGTGAAGGTGAGTTTGCGCACCGTGGGGCTGGCGGTCATCGCGCCGCCGATGGCCGCCGCACGCCCGGTGATGACGCTGAACACCCCCGCGGGCACGCCGGCGCGCTCGGCCAGCTCGGCCAGCGCCAGCGCCGACAGCGGCGTCTGCTCGGCTGGCTTGACGACGATGGTGCAGCCCGCGGCCAGCGCCGGCGCCACCTTGCGCGTGATCATGGCCGAGGGAAAATTCCACGGCGTGATCGCTGCGCACACGCCGATGGGCTCCTTGGTGACGACGATCTGGCGATCCTTGAACGGCGAGGGGATGACCTCGCCATAGGCGCGCTTGGCCTCCTCGGCATACCACTCGATGTAGGCGGCGGCGTAGGCAATCTCGCCCCTGGACTCGGCCAGTGGCTTGCCCTGCTCGCAGGTCATCAGCGTGGCCAGGTCGTCCTGGTGCTCCATCATCAGGTCGAACCAGCGGCGCAGGATGCGGCTGCGCTCGGCCGCCGTGGTCTCGCGCCAGTGCACCAGCGCGCGCTCGGCGGCGGCGATGGCACGCTCGGTCTCGGCCGCGCCGCAACGCGGCACGGTGGCGATCTCGGCGCCGGTGGCCGGGTCGGTCACGGCGATGGTGTCGCCGTCGTCCGCGTCCACCCAGGCGCCGTCGATGTAGCAGGCCTGGCGCAGCAGGGCGGGGTCTTTCAAGGTTGGCATGAAACGGTTCTCCAGAATGTTGCTCATCAATAGGCGGCGCCGTCGGTCGCATTGTCCTGGCCGCTGAATCGGGCGGCCAGCTGGCAGGCGGCGTTGCGCAGCAGCAGGGTGTCGACCCCCACGAGCAGAAAGCATGCGCCCAGGCTCTGGTACTGCGTCGCGGTCTGCGGATCTGCCGAAAATACACCGGCCGCCTTGCCAGCGGCGGCGACGCGGGCAAGGCCATCGGCAACGGCCGCCTTCACGTCCGTATGGCCCGGGTTGCCCAAGTGGCCCATCGAGGCGGCCAGATCCGACGGGCCGATGAAGATACCGTCCACGCCGGGCACGGCGGCAATCGCCTCGATCTGCGTGAGCGCCTGTGCCGACTCGACCTGCACCAGCAGGCACATCTGGTCGTTGGCCTGCGCAAAATAATCGGCCACGCCGTTCCAGTGCGCAGCGCGCGCCATCGCGGTGCCAACGCCGCGGATGCCTTCGGGTGGGTAGCGCATTGCGCGCACCAGCTGCTGCGCCTGTCCGGCGCTTTCCACCATGGGCACGAGCAGTGTCTGCACGCCCACGTCCAGCAGCTGCTTGATGCGCGCGCTGTCGTGGTCGGGCGTGCGCACCGCCACGCGCTCGGCGTACGGCGCCAGCGCCTGCAGCTGCGCCAGGATGGTGCGCAGGTCGTTGGGGCCGTGCTCGCCGTCGATCAGCAGCCAGTCGAAGCCGCAGCCGGCCAGCACCTCGGCGCTGTAGGCGTTCGCCAGGCCGAGGAACAGGCCGATCTGCGTGCTGCGCTGCGCCAGTGCCTGCTTGAATGCGTTGGTGCGCATCTGCATGTAGTGCTCTCCTTGGAGTCAGATGAAGTGCGCGCTGATGCAGCCCAGTGGCCCGTAGTCCACGTGGATGGTGTCTCCACGTGCCACGCGCACCGGGCGCGTGAACGAGCCGGCCAGGATTATCTGCCCCCGCTCCAGCGCCACGCCGTGCGGCGCGAACTTGCGCGACAGCCAGACGATGCCGTTGGCAGGGTGGTTGAGCACGCCGGCGGCAACGCCCGTCTCCTCGATGCAGCCATTCTTGTACAGCAGCGCGCAAACCCAGCGCAGATCGACTTCCTGCGGCTTGACGGGACGCCCGCCCAGGATGATGCCGACGTTGGCGGCGTTGTCCGAAATCGTGTCCATCACCTTGCGCGGGCGCCCGGTCTCCGGGTCGACGCGCTGGCAGCGCGCGTCGATGATCTCGACGGCCGGCACCACGTAATCGGTGGCAGACAGCACGTCGAAGATCGTGACCTGCCCGCCTTCCAGGCGGTCTTTCAGGATGAAGGCCAGTTCGACCTCGACCATCGGGTCTATGAAGCGCTCCATCGGAATCCGCCCCGCGTCGGGGTAGAGCATTTCGTCGAACAGTGTGCCGAAATCGGGTTCGTCGATTTGCGAGGATTGCTGCATGGCGCGCGAGGTCAGGCCAATTTTGTGACCTATGACTTTCTGGCCATCGGCGCGCTTGAGGTCGCACCACGCTTTCTGAATGGCATACGCGTCATCAACGGTGATCTCGGGGTGGTCGAGCGAAATCTGACGCACCTGCTGGCGGGTTTTTTCGGCCTGGTGCAGCCGCTGGGCTGCTGCGGCAATCGTGGAGGGGGACAGCATGGCTTACTCGCTTGGGTTGTCAGGCGCCGGCTTTTTTGTAGCGCTGATGGATGTTGTTGTGCTTCCAGGTGCCGGCCTCGCTGAACTCGACGAGTTCAAGCGACAGCGCCAGACCGCGCTGCTGGGCCTGGGCAGCAAAATGGCGCTGCATCAGCCCGAACAGTGCGTCGCCGGCGACGCGCTTGACCGCGTCACTGCGGCCCGCACCAATCTTGAGCGTGGCGTGGATGAAGGCGTCGCTCGGGTGGCTGCCGTCGGCGATGCACCAGTCGCGCAGCCAGTGCACGCGCGAGCGGATGCCGCCGATGGGAAACACCCCGCCTTGGTCGATGAGCACCTGGTTGGATTGGCGCAGCAGGCCGGCGATGTCGGTCTGTGATGTGTCCAGGTTGTCGGTCATTTCATAAATCAGGTGGGGCATGGCGTGGCTCCGATGGAAGAGTGCGCGGGAAGGGGCCGCTCCCGCGCACCGTGCCGGGTCAGTGTGCTCAGATGGGGAAGATGGCGTTGATTTGGCCTGTGCCTGACGAGCCGAAATAAGGAGTGACGACCTCTGCCTTGCCCCGGTACTCGTCCCAGCCGAGCACGCCCAGCAGCATGGCCGTGTCGTGCATCATCCCTTCGCCATGGCATTTGACGGCGTACTCGGGCAGCATGCCGCAAAACTGCTTCCAATCGCCCGCTTCCCACATGCGCACGACTTCATGGTCGACGCTCTCCAGGAAGGGATCCCAGACCTTGTGGAAGTACTGCTCGGACACCCCGTTTTGTGCAAAACGGTGTGACAGCGAGCCACTGGCCAGGACGGCGACGGTGCCGTCGAAGTCTTCTTCGATGGCGCGGCGCACTGCGCGACCCAGTTCCACCGAGTCCGGGATGTTGTGCACCGTGCACAGCGCAGCGACGGAAACGACCTTGAAGGTTTTGTCGTCATTCATGTAGCGCATCGGCACCAGCGTGCCGTATTCCAGAGCCAGGCTGGTGTTGTCGTGCGCGCGGGTATGCACGCCCGCCTCGGTGGCGCGCTTGGCAATGGCGTGGCCCAGTTCGGGGCGGCCATCGTAGGAAAACGGCAGGTTTTTGATGAAGTGCGGCAGTTCGTTGGAGGTGTAAATGCCCTCCCAGTGCGGCGCGCAATTGATGTGGTAGCCCGAGTTGACCAGCCAGTGCGTGTCGAACACGACGATGGTGTCGACGCCTGCGGCGTGCATGCGCCGGGCGATCTCCTTGTGACCGTCGATGGCCGCTTGGCGGCAGCCTTTGTGCGGCCCATCCATCTCCGACAGATACATCGAAGGCACGTGGGTGATCTTGGCTGCGAGTGCGAGTTTTCCCATGGTTGTCTCCTGGAGGAATGGTGTGTGTGACACCGGGCTGAAAAATTAGTCGATGGTGATACCGGCCTGGTGGATCACCTGGGCATAGCGCTCGGTTTCGCTGCGCAGGAACTCGGCGAATTGTTCGGGCGTGCCGCTCTTGGCCGTGATGCCGCCCTTTTTGAAGGCGTCCATCACGGTCTGGGTCTGCATGGCCTGGTTCACCGCGGCGTTCACGCGTGTGGTGATGGCGTCGGACAGCTGCGCCGGGGCGAGCAGTCCGTTCCATGAGTTGGAGACCACGGGCACGCCCTGTTCCGTGAGGGTGGGGATTTGCGGCGCGTACTGCGAGCGCTCGGCCGTCGCCATGCCGATGGCCACCAGCTTGCCCGACTCCACGTGCGAGCGGAATTCAGGCCAGTTGCCGAACATCATCGATACCTGGCCACCCAAAAGATCCGATAGTGCCGGCGCCTGGCCCTTGTAGGGCACGTGCACGATGTCCACGCCCAGTGCGCTCTTGAGCATTTCGCCGGCCAGGTGGGCCGAGGTGCCGTTGCCGAACGAGGCATAACTGAGCGGCTTGCCCGACTTGGCCTGTGTCGCGATGTCGGCCACTGTCGTCAGACCGCTGCCCGGGTGCGTGGCGAGCACGTGCTCGGACAGCCCCATGAGCGCCACCGGGCGCAGGTCGGTTGCGCCGTAGGGGAGCTTCTTGATCAAGGTGTAGTTGGCCGTGAAGCTGTTGGCCACGGTGACGAAGCTGTAACCGTCGGGGGCGGACTTGGCCACGTGGTCGACGCCAATGACGGTGCCCGCCCCTGGCTTGTTTTCGATCACGATGGTCTGGGCAAGTGTCTTGCTCGCCTCGGCCGCCACCAGGCGGCTGACGAAGTCCGTCGTGCCGCCCGGGGTGAACGGCACGATGATGCGAATGGGGCGGGTCGGCCATTCTTGTGCGTGAGCGTGCAAAAAAGGCAGGCTGGGCAGGGTAGTCAGCGCAGCGGCTTGGATGAAGTGACGGCGTTGCATGGTCGGGGCCTTTCAATGCGAGCGCGAGGCTCAGTCCTTGATTTGCGTGACGCCGGTGCCGGTCACGGAAAAGCGCATCAAGTCCTCGCCGACGACGAGCGGGCCGTCGTAGGTTTGGCGCGTTTGCACAATGATTTCCTCGGGCGATGCCGGTGGAACGCCCTTGGCGGGATTGGCTGGAATCACGATGTGGCTGTAGACCGCCAGCTTGGGGCGGGCGGCGGCAAACAGGCGGCCGGCCTCGATAGGCCAGGTGTGGTGATCCAGGATGGCGCGGTAGGCAGGAAAGTCGCGCAGCACCTTTTCTGGGTCGCCCGAGACGGTGGCCACCTCGTGCACGACGAGGTCTGCACCGGTGGCTTCTTTTTGCACGCGCTCGCTGTAGCGGGTATCACCTGAGAGCACGACCGAGTGGCCGCGGTAGTCGATGCGGTAGCCAAACGCCGGCCTGATCTTGTCGCCATGGTCGACCTCGAAGGCGCTGACCTTGACGCCGTCGTGCTCATACACCACGCCTTCGGCGATGTCCTTGGCGTCAAATTCGGCGCCTGCCAGCGGATAGCCCTCGTCGGCAAAACGGATGCGTCTGTCCTCGGCAAACGCCTGGTAGAGGTTTTGCGCCATGGCCTCGGTGCCCTGCGGACCATACAGGCGCAGCGGCTGCTTGCGCCCGCCATAGGGCGTGCCCAGCCAGCCGGTCAGGTACAGATCGGGCAGGCCATTGATGTGATCCGAGTGCATGTGCGTGATGAAGTGCGCATGGATGCTGCCCATCGGCACTTTGAGCTGGTACAGGGCGACGGTGTTGCCGCGCCCCATGTCGAACAACAGGCGCTGGCCGCCTGCCTCCACCAGCGTGCTGGGGCCGTTGCGGTCGGGGGCCGGGCGGGGCGACCCCGTGCCCAGCAGCGTCACGCGCATCAGCTCCTCGGCCTGGACTCCGCCGGCCATGGCCAGGGCGGCCGCAAGGGCCAGGGCGCGCAGGTGCGCAGGGCGCAGAAAACGTTTCATGACTTGTCTCCTTGGTCTCTGGTGTTGATTGCCGCGGGGTCAGACGCCCCAGCGCGGAATGTGGTGGTTGCCGTAGGACACGGCAATGTTCTTGGCCTCGCAGAACACTTCGTAGCTGTAGTGGTTGCCCTCGCGGCCGGTGCCCGAGGCCTTGGAGCCGCCAAAGGGCTGGCGCAGGTCGCGCACGTTCTGGCTGTTGACGAAGGTCATGCCCGACTCGATGGCCTTGGCCAGGCGCAGGGCGCGGCCGGTGTTGTTGGTCCACAGGTAGGACGACAGGCCGTAGATGGTGTCGTTGGCGATGCGTACCGCGTCTTCTTCGGTCTTGAACGGGATGATGCAGGGCACGGGGCCGAAGATTTCGTCCTGCGCGATGCCCATCTTGTTGTCCACGTCGGCGAACACCGTGGGCTGCACCCAGAAGCCCTTCCTGAACTTCTCGTCCACGTCGGGCGTGCCACCGCCAAAGACCAGCTTGGCGCCTTCCTGCTGGCCGAGTTCGATGTAGTGGCGCACCTTGGCCAGGTGGGCGGCCGAGATCATCGGGCCGATGATGGTGTTCGGATCCATCGGGTCGCCGACGGTGATTTTTGCGGCGCGGGTGGCGAAGTCGGCGACGAATCTGTCGTAGATGCCGGCCTGCACGATGATGCGTGAGCCGGCGGTGCAGCGCTCGCCGTTATTTGAAAAAATCATGAACACGGCGGCGTCCAGGGCACGCTCGTAGTCGGCGTCGTCAAAGATGATGAAGGGCGACTTGCCGCCCAGTTCCATGCTGAATTTCTTCAGGCCGGCGCTCTTGACGATGCGGTTGCCCGTTGCCGTCGAGCCGGTAAACGAGATGGAGCGTACGTCGGGGTGCGACACCAGCGCCTCCCCGGCTGTCTTGCCATAGCCTTGTACGACGTTGAGCACGCCTGCGGGAATGCCCGCTTCGAGCGCCAGCTCGCCCAGGCGGTTGGCAGTGAGCGGCGACAGTTCGGACATCTTGAGCACCGCCGTGTTGCCGAACGCGATGCACGGTGCGGTCTTCCAGGTGCTGGTCATGAAGGGCACGTTCCATGGCGAGATCAGTGCGCACACGCCAACGGGCTGCCACAGTGTGTAGTTCAGGTGCCCGGTGTCGCTGTCGTAGGTCTCGCCGTGCATGTGCTGGATGTGCTCGGCAAAGTAGTTGAAGTTGTCGGCCGCGCGCGGCACCAGCACGCGCTTGGTCTGGCCCGTCACCTGGCCGGTGTCCTCGGTTTCCAGGTCGGCAATCTCGCTGACGTTGGCGGCAATCAGCTCGCCGAGCTTTTTCACCAGGCGCGCGCGCTCCTTGAGCGGCGTGGCCGCCCACTTGGGAAAAGCAGCCTTGGCGGCGGCCACGGCGGCGTTGATTTCGTCGGCGCCGCCGCTGGCGACCTCGGCAATCACCTGGCCGGTCGCCGGGTTGATGGTCTCGAAGGTCTCGGCGCTGGCGACCTTCTGGCCGTTGATGATGTGCTCGATCATGGGGATGCTCCTTGTTCAGGCGATGTTCAAAAGAGTGGCGTCGCTGGCAATGGTGTTGACCAGGCAGCCAATGCCTTCGATCTCGGTCTCGACGGTGTCGCCCGCCTTGACGTCGGCCAGGCCCTCGGGCGTGCCCGTCAGGATGACGTCGCCCGGCGAGAGCGTCATGAACGACGACAGGTAGGCGATCAGGCTGGCCACGTCAAAGATCATGTCGGCCGTCGTGCCGCGCTGCGTGGTCTGGCCGTTGATGCGAGTGGTCAGCTCAAGCGCCTGTGGGTTGGGCACGTCGGCGGCATCAACCATCCAGGGGCCCAGCGGCGTGCAGCCATCGCGGTTCTTCACGCGCAGGTTGGGGCGGTAGAAGTTCTCCAGGTAGTCGCGGATGGCGTAGTCGTTGGCCACGCTGTAGCCGGCCACGTGTGCCAGCGCGTCTTCCTTGGCGACGTTGCGGCAGGTCTTGCCGATCACCACGGCCAGCTCGCATTCGTAGTGCATATAGGTGGCGTCCTGCGGGCGCAGCGTGCGTGCGCGGTGGCCGGTGATGGTGTTGGGGCCTTTCAGAAACACCAGCGGCACTTCGGGCGCCTTGAAGGCCAGCTCCCTGGCGTGGTCGGCGTAGTTCAGGCCGAGCGCAAACACCGTGCCCACCTGCACCGGCGCCAGCCAATGGCAGGCCGCCTCGTCCAGCAGCTGGCCCGAGGGCAGGCGCACGCGGCCGTCCTCGGCCTGGGTGACGGCAACGATGGAGCCGTTGAGATAAATGCGGCCGTGCTTCATGCCTGACCTCCTTGCTTGATTTCGAACTGCAGTGCACCGAGGGCGCCGGCGTCGATGCGAATGTGCTGACCGGCGCGCGCCTGCGGTGCCTGGTAGCGCACGCCAACAAGCAATACGTCGCCGGGGCAGAGCGTCATCCAGCTGCTTACTTCGCTGAGCAGTTGCGCCGGGCCGCGCAGCAACTCGGACAGCGCGAAGCGCTCGACGCTCTGGCCGTCGATGCTGGTTTCGAGCGCGAGCGCCGCCATGTCGCACAGCGGCTGCGGCGCGCCCAGTACGAGCGACTGGTCGAAGCACTTCTCGCGAATCGCCGGGCGGTAGTAGCTTGCGTGCGGCAGGCTCAGATCGGCCGCCAGTACCAGGGCGCCGACGTGCGAGAGTGCAGACTCGGGGGCAACGCGCGCCGCCGGCTGGGCAATCACTAGGCCGATGGTGGCGCCCACCTCGACGCTGGACGCGCCCTCGGGCAGGGCAATCGCTGCCCCGGCGGTGGCGCGCGTGTTGGCCGGCTTGATGTAGAGCACGGGCGCCTTGGGTGCGCCCTTGTAGGGGGCGTCGTCGAGCGAGCCGATGCGCTCGCGCGAGATGGCGTCGTTGAGGACGACGCCGTAGACCGTGCCACGGGCCTGTTGCAATGTCATGTCAGTGACCTCCGGTAAGGGGTTTCAGCGCAGCAGCGCAAGAGTGAGGATGGGGAAGAAGACCAGCAGGACGATGCGTGCGAAGTCCGACGCCAGGAAGGGCATCACTCCGATTGCGGTGTCCTTGAGCGGCACGTCACGGGCCAGCTTGTTGATGACGTACAGGTTCATGCCTACGGGTGGCGTGACCAGGCCAATCTCGACGACCATCAGCGACAGAATGCCGAACCAGATGGATTTGTCTTGCAGCGACATGCCGAAGAAGTCCAGTCCCATGACCATGGGGTAGAAGATCGGGATGGTCAGCAAAATCATGGCCAGTGAGTCCATGACACAGCCCAGCAACACGTAGATGCCCAGGATGGCGAAGAGCACGAGCAGCGGCGACAAGCCACTGTTGACCACAAAGTCGGCCAGCTCATTGGGCATTTGCGACAGCGCCAGGCTGGAATTGAGCAGGTCGGCGCCGATCAGGATCATGAAGATCATGCCGGTGGCGTGGGCCGTGCCGTAAATGCTCAGCAGCGTCCCCTTGAGGCGCAGGCCGCCGGTGATCACGGCCAAAATGCCGCAGGCTGCCGCACCGATCGACGCGGCCTCGGTTGGGTTGGCCCAGCCATCGTAGATACCGACGATGACGACGATGAACACCAGCACCACCGGAATGATGCGCACCTGCGCCTTGAGGGCTTCCTTGAGCGGAACCTTGGGGCCGGCGGGGCCGGCCGAGGGGTCGCGGCGCACCTGGATCAGGATGACGATGACATAGCCCAGCGCGGCGATGACGCCCGGAATGACGGCGGCCATGAACAGCTTGCCGATCGACTCCTGCACCAGCACTGCGTAGATGATGAGCGGCACCGACGGCGGAATCATGATGCCCAGCGTGCCCGACGCGGCCAGCGTGGCGGTGGCGAGCTTGCCCGAGTAGCCGTTCTCGCGCAGCTCGGGCAGCGCCACCTGGCCCATGGTTGCGGCCGTGGCCAGCGACGAGCCGCAGATGGCGCCGAACGCCGCGCAGGCGGCGGTGGCGGCCATGGCCAGGCCGCCGCGCCAGTGGCCAATGAGCGCCCCAGCGGCCTTGAACAGCGCGCGCGACAGGCCGCCGTGGGTGGCGAACTGGCCCATCAAAATGAACAGGGGGATGACGGCCAGGTCATAGTTGGAGGCGCGCGCATACACTAGGTTGTTCAGGGTGAACAGCAGGCTGTTGGCGTCACCGTGGTTCATCACCAGGTAGATGCCGGCACCTGTGACCAGCATGGCCAGGGCGATGTGCACGCGAATGACCAGCATCAGCAGCAGGCAAGCGAATCCGATCAGGCCAATGGCGGTTCCGCTCATCGTGTCTCTCCTGCGGTGGGGATGGAGGGGGTGGTGGGGCGGTGCAGCATCGACCAGCCGCGATAGAACGCGCAAATGGCCATGAGCAACAGGCTGGGCAGCAGCAGTGCGGTGGGAATCCAGATCGGTAGGTCGACGAGCGGTGTCGTCTCCTGCGTCTCCATGCTGTCAAACACCGACAGCGTCGTGCGCCACAGCAAGACAGCGCTGGCTGCGGCCAGCAGCAGCTCGGTCACGCCATCGAGTGGGCGGCGAATGGATTCGCGCAGCCCGGTGGTGAAAAAGTCCACCTTGATGTGCTCGCCAAGCATGGTGCAGTAAGGCAGAAAAGCCGTGGCCGCCACCGCTGTGCCTGCTTGCATCAGCTCGATGTCGCCATTGACCGAGCCAAAGCCGAGCTTGCGCCCGACGATGGACACCAGCGACATGGCGATCAGCGCGAGAAACATCAAACCACCGGCGACGGCCAAGACCTTGCTGATGCCGATCAGGTAGTACTCGGTCTGGTTGTGCTCCACCAGATCCTTGGGAATGCCCATGGGGTCGCGCATGTCGCTCTCCTGTACCAGTGGGGCTTAGTTCGTGCCGGCCAGTGTGCGTGCTTCGTCAAGCAGTTTTTTGCCGTCGATCTTCTTGCCTGCCATCTGCTTGATCCAGTCGTCCTCGACACCGCGTGCCGCTTGCTTGAGTGCATCGGTCTGCGCCGGGTCAAGCGTGATGACCTCGTTGCCTTGTTCCTGGATGCGCTTGAGCGTGTCCTCGTTGACCGATTGCCAGACTGCACCAAAGCGCTCGACCAGTGCATCCCCGGTGGTTTTGTCGACGATGGCCTTCAGGTCGGCAGGCAGGCTGTCGTATTTGCGCTGGTTCATCAGCACGGTGAGCACGGTGGCAGAGGGATAGGCCATGCCGGCGGCTGGCTGGGTGTGGTATTTGGTGACTTCCGACAGCTTGGTCGGATAGAGCAGCTCCCAGGCGGTGAGCGCGCCGTCGACCACGCCCTTGGCGATCGCCTCGGTCACCTGCGCTGGAGGCATGGCCACGGGCGATCCACCCAGTGCCTGCAGTGTTTTTGCGCCCATGCGCGTGGAGGTGCGCAGTTTCAGCCCATTGATGTCGGGCAGGCTGCGAACCGCCTTCTTGGCGGTGTGAAACGCCTGGCCGCCGTCGGTATGAAATGCCAGCACCTTGTAGGCTGCGAACTCCTTTTGCGCATGCGCCTGGTAGAACTTCCAGACGGCGCGTGAGCTCGAGACGGGGTCCTTGACGACAAAGGGCAGCTCAAATGTCTCGATGAGGGGGAAGCGTCCGGCCGAATAGCCCGGCGCAGTCCACACCACGTCGGCAATGCCGTTCTTGGCCTGGTCGGCCAGTTGCGCGGGCGTGCCGCCCAACTGCATCGCAGGGTAGAACTGGCATTGGATGCGCCCTTGCGATTCCTTGTTCATCTCGGCACACCATGGCTCGAGCACCTGCTGCTGCGCCGGTGCCGCCGAAGGCAGAAAGTGGGCGATCTTGAGTGTGACCTCC
The DNA here is from genome assembly GCA_002894305.1 of Comamonadaceae bacterium CD01. Lineage (GTDB taxonomy): Bacteria > Pseudomonadota > Gammaproteobacteria > Burkholderiales > Burkholderiaceae_C > Comamonas_C > Comamonas_C faecalis. The sequence continues at coordinate 8,944 of PGEI01000051.1, read as the reverse complement.
TGTGCCGCCACGGGAAGGGCGGCTGGGACGAGGGCGGCCAGGACGGCGCTCAGAGCGAGGGTGCGGACTTTCATGATGGGCTCCTTTGAAAAATTAGTCATTAACATATTAGTATTTTAATTGAAATACTAATATCTTCGTGAGTCAAGCCAAGAGGAAATAGGGTTTGCCCCAGGTTTTTGGCGGACTGGAGGCGGTCATGAGGCTTGGCGGCGCTTGAAGGGCGTGCAAATCCCAGAGACAGGCTGGCCAAGGAGAAACAAAGAGCGCACAAGAGTCGCGCCATGAGCTTGTATGGCGCGCCAGGCATACGCTTGCAATCGTTGGGTTAAATAACTAAGATATTAGTGATATTGAAAGCGTGCCCATTGACGTGGTGCACTCACACGAGGAGGCGTCATGACGCAAGAATTCACCCACCGCAATCTGCCTCAACTGTTCTTGCGCGCGCGCGAGGAGTTGTTGCGCCACTTTCGTCCCATCCTGACCCACCATGGTCTGACCGAACAGCAGTGGCGCATCCTGCGCACGCTCAGCGAGCACGGACAGCTCGAACCGCGCGAAATTTGCGAGATCTGTCAGATCCTGAGTCCCAGCATGTCGGGCTTGCTCTCGCGCATGGAAGACCTGGGCTTGGTGACGCGCACGCGCATGGAGGAAGACCAGCGCCGCATGTGGGTGCGGCCGACCGACAAATCTGTTGCCTTGGTTGCGGCGATCGCGCCGCTGATTGAGCAGCAGTATCAGTTGCTCGAGCAGGCGTACGGCAAGACGTTGATCAACGAAATGTATGCGGCCATGGATCGCTTTTTCTCTGCGCAGCGCCAGCCGGTCGCGAGTGTGGTGCTGCCTGGGCGCCGCAGGTCGCGTGCGGCAACGCGCCCCAGCGGTGGCGTCTGAACAAGAAGCGCCGTTCTTGCGGACTGGAGCGAGTCAGGATCCATGACTGACGGATTCTTGATCGGCCTTCGAGCATGGCTTTATTTGCCCTGATGGTTGGACTGAAACTGCAGCGCCGCCAGCCGCGCGTAGCTGCCGCCGGCGGCCATCAGCGCCTCGTGCGTGCCTTGCTCGACGATGCGCCCGCCGTCGAGCACGACGATGCGCGTGGCGTGGCGCACCGTGGCCAGGCGGTGGGCGATGACCAGCGTGATGCGGGCGTTGGCGCCTGTGTTCAGCGCCGCGTCGAGCGCCTGCTGCACCGCACGCTCGCTGTGCGCGTCCAGCGCGCTGGTGGCCTCGTCCAGCAGCAGGATGGGCGCGTTCTTGAGCAGCGCGCGCGCAATCGCAATGCGCTGGCGCTGGCCGCCCGACAGGCGCACGCCGTGCTCGCCCAGAAAGGTGTCGTAGCCCTGGGGCAGGGCGCGGATGAAGTCGTCGGCAAACGCGGCCTGCGCCGCGGCGTGCACTTCGTCGTCGCTGGCGCCGGGGCGGCCGTAGCGGATGTTCTCACGCGCGCTCGTCGAGAAGACCACTGCGTCTTGCGCGACGACTGCCATCTGCGCGCGCAACTGAGCCAGATCCAGCGTGCGCAGGTCGCGCCCACCCAGCAGAATGCGCCCCTGCTGCACGTCATAGAAGCGTTGCAGCAGCTGGAACAGCGTGGATTTGCCGGCGCCGCTGGCGCCGACCAGCGCCACGGTCTCGCCGGCGCGCAGCTGCAGGCCGATGCCCGCCAGCGCCGCTTTGTCCGGGCGCGACGGGTAGTGAAAACCCACGTCGTCGAACACCAGTTCCAGCGCGCCGCCGGCCTGCAGCGGCTGGGCGCCGGCCGGCGTCTGCACCGGCGAGTGCGCGTGCAGCAGCTCCATGAGCCGCTCCATGGCGCCGGCGGCGCGCAGCACGTCGCCGTAGACCTCGCCGAGCACCGCGACGGCGCCCGCCAGGAACATCGCGTAGACGACGGTCTGGCCCAGCTGCCCGGCCGACATGTCTCCGTCGATCACCGCCATGCTGCCGCGGTACAGCCCCCACAGCAGCAGCGCCGCGTTGGCGATGATGATGAAGGCCACCAGCGCCGCGCGGGCGCTGCTGCGGCGCACGGCGGTGCGAAATGCCTGCTCGGTGGCGCCGGCAAAGCGGCTCGCTTCGCGCGGCTCGGCGGTGTAGGACTGCACCGTGGGCATGGCGGCCAGCACTTCGGCTGCAATCGCGCTGGTGTCGGCCACGCGGTCCTGGCTGGCGCGCGAGAGGCGGCGCACGCTGCGCCCAATCCACATCGCCGGCAGCACGACCAGCGCGACCGCGGCCAGCACGACCGACATGATCAGCGGATTGGTCCACACCAGCATGGCCAGCGCGCCGATGGCCATCACCGCGTTGCGCAGTCCCATCGACAGCGAGGAGCCGACGACGGTCTGCACCAATGTGGTGTCGGCCGTCAGGCGCGAGAGCACCTCGCCGGTCTGTGTGGTCTCGAAGAACTGTGGGCTCTGGCGCAGCACGTGGGCGTAGACGGCGGCGCGCAGGTCGGCGGTGATGCGCTCGCCCAGCCAGCTCATCAGGTAGTAGCGCAGCGCGGTGAAGACGCCCAGCAGCACGGCGACGGCGAACATCAGCCCGAAGTGCACGCGCAGCGTGATGGCGCGGATGCTGCCGTGCTGCAGCAGGCCGTCGTCGACCAGCTGGCGCAGCACCAGCGGAAAGACCAGCGTGGCCAGGGCGGCGAGCAGCAAGAAGACGACGGCCAGTGCGATGCGGCCGCGGTAGGGGTGCACAAACGGCAGCAGGGCACGCAGGGCGCCCGGTGCTGCCGTGGGCGGCGTGGCGGGTGAAGAAGTAGGGCGGTGGCGGGCGGCTGTGGTCATGCACCGCAGTGTAGGAGCGCGCAGCGGTTGCGCCCGCCTACGTATTCACTTTTGGGAATGGCGCAGCCCAGCGCCTCGGCTCACCATGGAGCCAGATGCTTTGCTAGTTCCTGCCATGAGCCACTACCCCTTGTTCCTCTCGCTCAGTCTGATCACGGTGCTGATGCCAGGGTCGGCCGTGCTCATGACCCTGAGCACGGCGCTGACCCGCGATCGCAAGGCGTCGGTGTACGCCATCGCCGGACTGATTTGCGGCTCCTGCATAACGTGCGCCGCCGCGATGCTGGGTGGCGCCGCTTTGCTCGCATCGGTCGAGGCATCGGCGCTGCGCGCGCTGGAACTGGCCTCGGTTGGGGTTCTGGCTTATCTGGCTGTTCGCGCCTGGCGTGCCGCGCCGCTGCCGGCCATGCAGGATCAGCCACAAAGGCGAGTACTGCGCCGCATTTTTGTGAGTGGACTGATGCTGCAGTGCGTCAACCCCTATTTGTTGGTGTACGTGATGGCGACCTGGCCGCAATTTCTTGATCGGGCGCAGCCGTTGCCGCTGCAATTGCTTGCGCTGCTGGGCCTGCACGCCCTGGTCACCCTCGGCGTACACAGCGGCTATGCGGCGCTGGCGCATCGTGCGTGCCGCTGGCTGGGCGGCCGAGGCGGTGCGCTGCAGATGCGCCGGTTTGGCGCGCTGGCCTACCTGGGCTTTGGCGCCAGCCTCGCCCTGCGCCTGGTCGGTGGCTGAGCGCTGGCCCGCACGGCGCGCGTGATTGCCGGAGAACCACTGTCCTATCATCCCCACGCATTCCGCTCTATCGCGTCGCTATGCCGTCCGCTGCCCCGCCCCGTCTCACTGCCGCCGCGCGCAGGCGTGGGCCGTTGTGGTCGCATCTGCGCCAGATCCCCGTCGTCAGCGACGACCCGATCGAACAGCAAAAGCTGGAGCGCCAGGTGGCCACCCTCCTGATGGAAGGGGTTCGAACCTCCATACGCGCGACATTGCTGGCGGTGTGGCTGGTGGCTGGCCTGTTGACCGCCTTCGTCAATTGGCGGTGGGCCTGGGGGCCGGCGCTCGCCATCAGCGCGCTGGCCATCGAACGCTGGCTCTTTCAGCGTCGTATCTCGGCACAGCTGGCGCCAGGCTGCAGCCTGCAGGCCACCTGGCCCTTTGCCCTGTTATGGCGCATGGCCCTGACGGGCATTGCGTTTGGTACCTGGACGCACGGGCCCATCACCTCGCCTGACCCGCTGGCCACCCTGTACGCTCTTTCGCTGGCGGTCATCGTCTCGGCGGTGGTCATGACGCAGTACTGCCTGTGGCAGCCGGCGGTCTGGGCCATCACCACGCCGCTGATGCTCGGCCTGGCGATTCAGCTGCTGTGGATCGGCCAGCACACACCGGGGTTTGGGCATGCCGTCATCGCCGCCTTCATGGTGATTTTGTGGCTGGTGCTGCTGCGTGCCACACAGCGTTTTTCGCACGCCATGCAGTTGCTCGGCGCCGCGCTGAGCGAGCAACTGGCCGGTACGCACCAGGCGCCGCTGATGCGGCAGATGAACACCGGGGTCGCCCAATTTTCCGAGCTGGTGGACGAAATCATGGATCTGGCGCACATCGATGCCCAGGCCGTCCAAGCCGACCTGATGCCGGTGCCCCTGCGCGCCATGCTGGCGCGCGCAGAGGCGGCGTTTCGCCCCACCGCGCACGAGCGCGGCCTGGCGTTGTGGCTGCGCACGCCCCGGCACGACGCCGTGCCCGCCGTACTGGCTGATCCCGCCCTGCTGTGGCGCGTGCTGGGCAACCTGCTGTCCAACGCCCTGCGCTACACCCCGACGGGCGGCGTCATGCTGGCCGTGCGCCGCGCCCACACCACCGGCGGCTTGCCCGCCTGGCGTTTCGAGGTGCGGGACAGTGGCCCCGGCATTGCCGAGCCCCATCGCGCCGCCGTGTTCGACGAGTTCTACCGCGCGCATGACGACGACCGCACCCATCTGGACAAAGGCCACGGCCTGGGCCTGGCCGTGGCCCAGCGCATGGCTGGCCTGATGGACACGCGTGTGCTCTTGCACCCAGCCAGCGCGCGCGGTCGCGGCTCGGTGTTCTCCATCACCTTGCCACGTGCCGACCTCACCACCGCCGCGACCGCCGAACCCGCGCAAGCGGCACCTTCGCAGCACGTCATGCTGCCGTCCGGCCTGCATATTTTGGTGATCGACGATGACCCGGCCGCGCGGCTTGCCCTGGGCACCCTGCTGCAGGGCTGGGGCGTGCAGGCAACGGTCCGCGCTGGCCTGGAGCAGGCGAAGGCGGCCCTGCCGGCGCCCTGCCTTGCCGGCGCCCCGCAGGTGCACGGCCTCATCACCGACCATTGGCTGGGGCAGGGCAGGCGATCGCACGAGGTGCTCGATTGGGCGCAGCAGCGCTGGCCCGGCTTGCCCGTTGCGGTTGTCAGCGGCGGCGCAGGCAGCCAGGACATACAGGCCATCACCCAGCGGGGCGCCTGTTTCTGGCGCAAACCCCTCAAGCCCGACACCCTGCACGCTTGGTTGACCCAACTGTCCCGTTTGTAAGGATGCAAATCATGGACGCCATGCACACCACGGCAACCCGCATTCTGCTGGCCGACGACCACGAAATCGTGCGGGCCGGCCTGGCCGCGCAGCTGGGCCTGCTGGGCTGCTACGAGTTCATTCATGCCTGGAGCCTGACCAGCCTCTTGCACGCCACCACGCAGCCACCGGGCTGCCACCTCGCCATCGTCGACGTCTACATGCCGGGCATGGGCGCCGGGCAGGGCCTGGCCAGCCTGTGCGCAGCCCAGCCCGATCTGCCGGTCATCATCCTCAGCGGCGCCAGCACCCTGCCGCACGCCAGCCAGTGGCAGCGCTGGCCCAGCGTGCGCGCCATCCTGCACAAATCCGGCCCGTTGGATGGGCTGCGCGCGGCCATTGATCTGGCCCTAGCCGGCAGGGCGACGTCGCCCGCCTCCATCGCACTGCCCGCATCCGACGTCTGGGGCCATGCCGACGCACTGGCTGCCTTGTCGCCCCGCATCGTGCGCGTGGCGCGCCTGGCCGCGCAGGGCCTGTCCAATGCGCAGATCGCGGGCGAGCTGGGGCTGTCCGAAGGCTCGGTCAAGCAGTACCTCAAGCAAGCCTTCCGCGAACTTGGCGTGATGAACCGCACCCAGCTTTCCTTGCTGCTGAACACCGCAGCTATGCCCTAGTGCAGTGTTTGGATGCTTGATGCGACAAATAAAACCGATGGATTTTTGGTCTGAGCAAGGCGTAAGCCACAGCGATAGCCGTAGCTATCGCAAAGCCGTATGAGCCATATCAGCTGACCTTGAAGCCGGTCTCCGCGACGATGCGCTTCCAGCGCGCGTTGTCCGCGGCGATCAGCTTGCCGAACTCCTCGGGCGAGGTGCGCTTGGGCAGGTAGTCGTAGGAGCGCAGCTTGTCGAGCACGTCGGGCATCTGCATGACCTTGTCCATCTGCTGCGCCAGGTAGCCGACGATCTCCTTGGGCGTGCCCTTGGGCGCCAGCAGACCGGCCCAGGAGGCGAAGTCCATGCCCTTGATGCCCAGCTCGGTGAGCGTGGGCACGTCGGGGAACGACGCGGCGCGTTCGTGCGAGAACACGGCCAGCGCCTTGACGCGGCCGGCGCGGATCATCTCCACCGAGGCGAACGAGTCGAGCGAGAAGTCCACCTCGCCCGCGACCACGGCCTGCATCTGCGGCGCCGTGCCCTTGTATTGCACGTTGATCGTCTCAGGCGCGCCAATGACGCGTTTGAACTCCTCGCTCATCAGGTTGATCATGCTGCTGCCCGAGGACATGGACAGCGGCTTGGGCCCGCGCGCCAGCGCGATCAGCTCCTGCATGTTGCTGACCGGCAGGCCTTCGCGCGCGATGACGATGAAGCTCACGTCGCAGATGTGGGTGATGGGCTCGAAGCTGTCCAGCGCCTCGTACTTGGCCGCCTTGTAGATCACGGGGCTGAGCGTCTGCGCGCCAGCGGTGTTGAGCAGCAGCGTGTAGCCGTCGGGCGTGGCGCGGGCGACCTGTTCGGTGCCTATCATGCCGCCGGCCCCGCCCTTGTTCTCGACGATGAAGGACTGGCCGCACAGCTCGGTCATCTTCTGCAGCACCAGGCGCGCGACAACGTCGGTCGTGCCGCCGGCGGCAAAGGGCACGATCACGCGCACGGGCTTGGTCGGATAGGCCGCCTGGGCCCAGCTGGCGTGCGGCGCGGCCAATGCGGCGGCGCCGCCCAGTCCGGTGGCCAGCCATTGGCGTCGGGTCATTGATTGCATGTCTGTCTCCTTGTGTGTGGTGATTCGTCGTTTCGGCGCCGCCCTATCGCGGTCCGGCTGCGCCATGGTGCGGTGCCCGGCCATTCTGGGCGGCGCGCCATCGGCTGTCCAATCGCTTTCTCCACTGCGGCGATAGGCGCAGCGAATCGTTGCGCCCGGCCGTTCAGTTCTGCGCGGCAAAGGCCTCGCGCAGCTCGCGCTTGAGCACCTTGCCAATCGCGCTGCGCGGCAGCTCCGGCGTGAAGCGCAGGTCTGCCAGGCGCTGCGTCTTGCCCACGCGCTGGTTGAACCAGTCGCGCAGCTCGTCCGCGCTGGTGGCGCCGCCCGCGCGGAGCACGACGAAGGCCACCGGCGTCTCGCCCCACTGCTCGGACGGCACGCCGACGACCGCCACGTCGGCCACGGCCGGGTGCTCGCGCAGTTGCGCCTCCAGGTCGCTGGGGTAGATGTTGAAGCCGCCGCTGATGATCATGTCCTTGCGCCGGTCGAGCAGCGTGAGAAAACCGTCGGCGTCGAAGCGCCCCACGTCGCCGGTGCGGATGAAGCGCTTGCCCGCGGCGTCGAACCACTCGACCTCGCGCGTCTTGTCGGACTGGCCGTGGTAGCCGTTCATCATGCTTGGCGAATGGCCGACCACCTCGCCGGTCTCGCCCGGCGCCACCTCGCGCCCGTCCTCGTCGATCAGGCGGATGTCATGGCCTGGCGCAGGGTGGCCCACGGTGTGCAGCTTGTCCGGGTGCAAGTGCGCGTCCAGGATGCAGGTGCCGCCGCCCTCGGTCATGCCGTAGAGCTCGGTCAGGCGCCCGGGCATGCGCGCCAGCACCTCGGCCTTGAGCGCGGCGTGGAAGGGCGCGCTGGTGCAGAACTTCTGCGTGAGCGCCGACAGGTCGAAGTCGCCGAACTGCGCCAGCGCCATCAGACGCTGGTATTGCACCGGCACCAGCATGGTGTGGGTGATGCGCAGCTGCGCGGCCAGCTGCAGGTAAGCGAGGGCGCCGAACTTGCGCATCAGCACCACGGTGCCGCCATAGGCCAGCGTGGGGAAGAAGATCACCAGCGTGGTGTTGGAGTACAGCGGCGTGGACAGCAGCGTGCGCCCGTCGGGCCCGTAACCATACTGCGCGCCGCGGCGTACATGGGCCCAGCGCATGCCGTGCGACTGTACGATGCCCTTTGGAACGCCGGTCGTGCCCGACGAATAGATGATGTTGAACGCATCGCCCGGCTGCACCGCCACCGGTTGCGGCTGGCTGCCGGCCGGTGCCAGCCAGTCGTCCCAGCCCTGGCCGGGCGCACCCGGCTCCAATGCCACGCAGGGCAGCTGTGCCGCAGCTTGCACCAGCGCCGGCGCGGCGGCGTCGACGAAGACCAGGCGCGGCTGCGCGTCACCCAGCATGCTGGCCAGCGCCTCGGGTGACGATGACGGCGCCATCGGCGCCACCACCACGCCCGCGCGCAGCGCCCCCAGGAACAGTGCGCCCATGCGCACCGAATTGAGCGCGCAGATGGCAACCACATCGCCCTGGCGCACGCCGGCGCGCTGCAGCGTGGCGGCCACGCGATCCATCAGCGCGTCGAGCTGGGCGTAGCTCAGCTGCGCGTGCTCGTCCTGCAGCGCCGGGTGAGTGGGCTGGTTGCGGGCGTGGTGGCGTATGCACGCGGCGACGGTGTCGAATTCGGCCTGCATGGTGTTTTGTCTCCTGGCGTGGTGGGCGTCGGCTTGGAATGGTCAGAGCTTGGCGGCCATCTCCGGCACGGCCGCAAACAAATCCGCCTCCAACCCATAGTCGGCCACGCCAAAGATCGGCGCCTCCGCGTCCTTGTTGATC
>PGEI01000050.1 GCA_002894305.1 Comamonadaceae bacterium CD01 | reverse complement strand
AAAAATCCATCGGTTTTATTTGTCGCATCAAGCATCGAACACTGCACTAACACTCGGTACCAGGCTGCAATGCGGTTGCTGCCGGTTGTAAGCGTTGGGAGTATATTGGCTGGTGCTGCCGGCGTTCCCTGGGGGGCGCACGTTGCAGCGTGTGAACCGGTTCAATTGTCGCCCTCGGGGGCAAGGGAGTCGCCGTGAAGGTCTTGAAGCTGTCGGCACAGGGCGTGCCGCAGTCGTGGATTTCGCTGGAGCACGCGGTCGTGTACTACGCCGCGGGCGCGGTGCGCTGGGAGCTGGGCGCGCAGGTGGCGCTGTTTCGCGGCGGCCACAACGCGCGCACCGGCGTGCAGTCGCAGATTGCGGTCAGCAGCATCATCAGCACGCGCGGCGTGCCCCACATCGACCCGTTCGGCCAGACGCCCAGCCTCACCAACGACAAGCTTTTTGCGCGCGACCGCAACATCTGCGCCTACTGCGGCGGGCATTTCCACGACGATGTGCTGACGCGCGAGCACATCGTGCCGGTGGCGCGCCAGGGCGTGAACCACTGGATGAACGTCGTGACCGCCTGTCGCGCCTGCAACCACCGCAAGGGCCCGCGCACGCCCGAGCAGGCGCACATGCCGCTGCTGTACACACCCTACGTGCCTAGCCTGTGGGAAGACTTCATCCTGAGGAATCGCCGCATCCTGGCCGACCAGATGCAATTCCTGATGGCGCACGTGCCCCGGTCGTCGCGGCTGCTCAGTTAAGCGCCGCTGTGCCCGTTATGCCGGCCGCTGCGTAGCGGCAAATGAAGCGCGGCCTGCTGGTGCGGCGTCAGGGTGTGACGGCGTCGCAGCTCGTCGTATTGAGCAAACACGCCGGCGTTTGCTGAGGTTACAAATACCCCAGGGTGCGGCCCAACGCAACGGCCTGGGCGCGTTGCTGCACCTTGAGTTTTTCAAAAATCTTCTTCAGGTGGGTTTTGACGGTTTCGGCCGAGATGGCCATGGCGCGGGCGATTTCTTTGTTTGAGCGGCCCTGCGCCACCTGCTGCAGTACGTGCTGTTCGCGTTCGGTCAGGCCGCCTGCAGCAGTGAGGGCGGTGCGGGTACCGGCGTGCTGCTGGCTGCGTTCCAGCAGGTTTGCGACGAAGGCGGGTAGTTCGCCGTCGCACTGACGTGTGGCGCTAAAGCGCGCCAGCAAACCCTGCAGTTCGGGTCCTTCATCGAGGATGCAGCGGGGCGCGCCAGCGCTTTGTGCGCCTTGCAGCGTGCTGCATAGCTGGGCGAAGCAGGCGTCTTGCTGGTCTGCGGCCATGTGCGCCAGCGCCAGGCAGGTGCCCAGCTGCAGAGCGTGCAGTATCTGTCCGTGCGCTTGGGCTTGGGCCAGTTGCCCGGCCAAGGCGCTACACGCCTCGCCGATCCGCTGCTGGGCCAGGGCCAGACGCGCCAGCGCGTTGTCGCGCAGCAGGCACAGCGCAGAGCGCGCGCAGCGCGGCAGGGCGTCAGCGTGGGCAGCCAGGCGCGTGAGCCGGATGCAGGTGGCGTTGGCCTCGTCCAGCCGCCCTTCGCCGATCAACAGGCGCACGCGCTCGTGCAGCATGGCGGCCACCAGCCGGTCCCAGCCACGGTTGTAGCCCATGGCCTCGCCGCGTTCGAGCTGCTCGTAGGCCAGCACTGGCAGGCCCTGCAACTGCGCGGTGCGCACCAGCACCTGGTAGGCCAGCAGGGCGCTTTCGTGCATTGCGGTGTTGTCGATCAGCGGCTGCAGCGGCGCCAGGAGCGCCTGCGCCTCGCGCCAGTCGCCGCGCTGGTAGTGCAGCTGCGCCAGGAGCGGCGCGGCCAGTGCCGCCGAGACGGACAGCGCGCCGCCGTACTGGTGCGCGCAGCGCAGCGCTTCGCGCGCGTGGCGCTCGGCCAGGTCCAGGCAGGCTTTTTCCAGCTCAATGCCGCCCAGGATGGTGTGGCGGTAGACGGTGGAGAAGGCGTTGTGCCGGTCTTCCTCGGCAGTCGTCGCCTGCCAGGGTTGCTCGTAGGCCTGCACCAGGTCGCCTGCCTTCCAGTGCACGTAGCGCAGCACGTTGCCGACGGCGTTGTGCGTGAAGGCGTCGGCGTTGCGCGGCGCGCTTTGCCATTGGCGCGCCAGTTCGCCGGCGGCGAGCGAGTCGTCTTGCAGCGCGACGTTGACGGCGCGGATCGCCAGGCATTCGGCCAGCGTGTCCGCCAGCGCCTGGCCGGCCAGGCGCGCGTGTGCGGCCTGCTCGATCTCGGCGAGCAGCGGCTCGGCCTCGGCAAAGCGCGTGGCCAGCGCCAGGCCCCAGGCAATGGCCAGCTGCACGCGCGGCTGGCCGGCCAGCAGCGCGGGCGGAAGCTGGCGGCGCCAGGAGAGCAGCGTCAGCAGGTCGCCGGTCTGCACCAGCGCCATGCCGCAGTGCGCCAGCCACTGGGCGGCCTGGGCCTGGTCGCCCGCCTGCAGCGCGTGGCGCACGGCGTCGCTCCAGGCGCCTTGTTGCGCAAACCACTGTGCGGCGCGCCGGTGCAGCTGCGCCGCGTCCAGCCCCAGGCGGGCGAGCACCTGCGCCAGCAAATGCTCGCGTAGCAGCTGGTGGATGCGCAGCCAGCGGCCCTCGCTGTCCATCGGCGCGATCAGCAGGTGGTGCTGCTGCAGCTGCTGCATCTGCGCGGCGCTGTCCGCGCGTTCGCCGACGGCGTCGCACAGCGCGGGCGACAGGCGTTCGAGCACGGCGGTCTGCGCCATGAAGCGCACGGTCTCGCCCGGCAGGCGCTGCAGCAAGTCCTCGAACAAGGTGGCGAAGAGGGCGGCGCCGCCGTGCTGCGCAGGCAGTGCCCGCGCTGGCGCCGCTGGCGTTGACAGAGGCGCGGCCTGCGGCGGCGGGCCCAGCGCCGCCAGGCGCAGCGCGGCGGCCCAGCCCTCGGTGCTGGCGTGCAGTGCGCTGATTTGCGAGCTGCTGTGGCGCGCCGGGCCGCTGCCGTCGTGCAGCAGGCGCGTGGCCTCGTCGAGGTCAAAGCGCAGCTGCGCCGCGTCCACGTCGTGCCACAGGCCGTGCGCGCGCAGGCGCGCCAGCGGCAGCGCGGGCGTGACGCGCGAGGTGATGAGCACGTGCAGCTGCGGTGGCGCGTGGGCGATGAAGAAGGCCAGCGCGTCGTGGATGGCGCTGTCCTCTATCCATTGGTAGTCGTCGAGCACGACGATGGCCTGGCCGTCGAAGTCCTCCAGGTCGTTGAGCAGCAGCGCCAGCACGGCGCGCGGCGCGGCCAGCGCGCGGCCTTGCAGCAGCGCCAGCGCCGCCTGGCCGACGTTCTGCCCCAGGCGCTGCAGCGCCTGCGCCAGCGCGTGCACGAAACGCGTCGGCTCGTCCTCGTCCTGCGAGAGCGTCAGCCAGGTGCAGTGCAGGCCCTGCGCCTGCCAGTGCGCGACCCAGCTGGCGGCCAGCGTGCTCTTGCCGAAGCCGCCGGGTGCGCTGAGCGTCATCAGCGGCAGCTGCAGCAGCTGCTCGCGCAGCGCGTCGAGCCGGGGCCGGTCGATGCTGCCGTGCGGCGGACGCAGCACGCGGATCTTGGTGCGCAAGAAGGGGGCGGGGGCACAGGCGGACATGGGCACCGAGTCTAGGCCCCCCCGCCGGTGCGGGGCAGGGGGCTTGCCCCATCCCCCATGGCATCCCCCGGGCCATCCCCCGCCGCGCCCCCGTCGTCGCCGACGCTGGGGGATGGGCGCCGGGCAGGGCGGTTCCTACAGTGGCCCCATCGATTTTGCCAACCAGGAGACACACCCATGGCCTACGTAGCCTTGACCCCCTTGGGCGCCGAGCCCGATTTCGCCGACACGCCCGCCGCCATCCAGGCGACGGTGCGCCGCTTTGCCAGCGAGGTGCTGCGCCCGTTGGGCCGCCAGCTTGACAGCATGGCGCCCGAGGCGGTGATCGCGCCCGATTCGCCGCTGTGGGCCATGTACGGCCAGTTTGCCGCGCTGGGCTTTGGCGTGGACGATTTGCTGGCGCTGGAGCCGGCGGAGCGCGCCCGCACCATGGCGATCTTGTTCGAGGAGCTGGGCTGGGGCGACGCCGGCCTGGCGATTTCGATCGGCGCCGGGCTGATCCCGGCCATGGTCAGCGCGATTTTGGGCAACGGCTTTTGCCGCAGCATTGCGCAGGATGCCAAGCTGGGCTGCTGGATGATCACCGAACCGGATCACGGCAGCGACACGCTGGATCCGGCGCGCATGATTTTTCACCCCCAGGGCGAATACGGCCGGCCAAACTGTGTGGTGAAGATCGAGGGCGACGAGCTGGTGATCACCGGCCAGAAGTCGGCCTGGGTATCGAACGGCACCATAGGCCAGGTCGGCATCCTCTACGCCGCCTGCGACACGGGCAGCGGGCCGGACACGAAGCACGGCGCCGTGGTCATCGTCCCGATGGACACGCGCGGCATCACGCGCGGCAAGCCGCTGGACAAGCTGGGCCAGCGCGCGCTCAACCAGGGCGAGATTTACTTTGACAACGTGCGCTTGCCGAAGGCCCATTTGCTCGCCGGGCCGGAGCAGTACCAGCAGGCCACCTATCTGGTGCACACCCTGGCCAACGGGTTGATGTCGGCCATCTTCACCGGCTGCGCGCGTTCGGCCTACGACCTGGCGCTGGCCTACGCGCATGAGCGCAAGGCCGGCGGCGTGCCCATCATTCGCCACCAGCAGGTGGCGCACCGGCTGTTTCACATGTTCCGCAAGGTCGAGGCGGCCTGCGCGCTCTCGCGCCGGGTGCTGCACTACAACTTCCAGGCCCCGGCCATGGCGCTGCAGGCGGCCATGGCGGCCAAGGTGACGGCCACGCAAACCGCGTTTGAAGTGGCCAGCGAGGCGGTGCAGATGCACGGCGGCAACGGCCTGACGCGCGACTACCCGGTCGAAAAAATCATGCGCGACGCGCGTGCCTCGCTGATCGAGGACGGCTGCAACGAAATCCTCGCCATCAAGGGCGGCTACCACCTGATGAACCCCGACCTGCTCTAAACCAACCCAAGGAGACACACCATGGCATCGCAATACCAAGTCGTTCTGTACGGCGCCAGCGGCTACACCGGCAAGCTGGCCGCGTGGAAGCTCGCCGAGCGCGGCATTCCTTTCATCGCCGCTGGGCGCAACGCCGATCGCCTGAAGGCCGAGATGGCCAGGATTCCAGAACTCGAAGGCCACGACTACCAATGCGTGGGCGTGGAGCACAACCGCGCCAGCCTGGCCGAGCTGTTCAAGGGCCGCAAGGTGGTGCTCAACGTCGTCGGCCCCTTCATGCAGCTGGGCGAGCCGGTGGTGCAGGCGGCGCTCCATGCTGGCTGCCACTACTTTGACACCACCGGCGAGACCGACTGGATGCTCTACCTGCAAAAGGAGTACGGCGCTGCCTTTGCGGCGAAGGAGCTGGCGCTGTGCCCGGCCAACTCCTACATGTGGACCGAAGGCGCGATTGCCGCCGAGATTGCGCTGGAGACGCCCGGCATCGACAGCCTGGATCTGATGTACTACGGTGACTCGCAGATCAGCGTGGCCTCGACCATGTCCTTCCTGCGCATGTGCACCAAGCCCATGTATTACCTGAAGGGTGGCGAGCTGGTGCAGTGGCCCTGGGCGCAGGCCTACGACGTGGCCGTGCCCGGCGTGCACCGCATCCTGAAGGGCATGCCCTGGGGCGGCGCGGGCGAGCCGGTGTGGTACCACGGCGACCCTCGCGTCAAGAACTGCCAGGTGCTGTTCGCGCTGGGCAACCAGGACATGATGATGGCCGTGCTCGACGTGCTGAAAAACTTCGAGAAGGATCACCGCAACCTGGACGCCGCCGCGCAGGAGCAGGTGACCAACGCCATCGGCCAGCAGATCACCCAGGTCGAGCCGCCGCGCGAAAACCCCGAGGTGCACCGCGCCCTGGTGTCCTGCCAGGCGCGCGGCAACACGCAGTCCGTCAGCGTCATCCTGCGCGGCAGCTGCGCCTATTCGCAAACCGGCGTGTTCGCCGCCGAGGCCGCCCAGCGCGTGCTGGGCAAGCAGCTCAAGGCGGTGGGATTTGGCTCGGGCGCACGCATCCTGGGCGCACGCCAGCTCTTGGCCGCGCAGGCCAATGAGGGCTTTCTGTCCTGGGAAGTGAAAACGCATTGATGCTGCGTTTTTAATAGCTGTTGGCGCTTGTCTGGTAAGCGCTGGCGGCCTTTTTTGTTCAAAACCCAGGGCAGGAGCCGCTTGTGGAACCGATTTTTATTGCCGGTGTCGGCATGACGCCGTTTGGCCGCCATCTGGCCTTGAGCGTGCAAGACCTGACGCGCCAGGCCGTGCAGGCGGCGCTGCAGGATGCGGGCTGCGCGCTCGATCAGCTGCAGGCGGCCTATTTCGCCAACGCCACGCAAGGCCATATGGAAGGCCAGCACATGGTGCGCGGGCAGCTGGCGCTGCGCGCCATGGGCGTGCAGGGCATACCCATCATCAACGTGGAAAACGCCTGTGCCAGCGCCAGCACCGCGCTGCACCTGGCGGTGCAGCAGGTGCAGGCCGGCAGCTGCGACATCGTGCTGGCCGTGGGCGCCGAGAAGATGGTGAGTGAGGACAAGGCGCGCATGTTTGCCGCCTTCGACGGCGCCTGGGACGTGCACGACACGGCCGCCAGCCAGGCGCGGCTGCTGGCCATGGGCCAGGGCGTCATGCCGCCCGAGGGCAGCCAGTCGGGCCGCCCCTACAGCGTGTTCATGGACATCTACGCCGCCATGGGGCGGATGCACATGCGCGAATTTGGCAGTACGCAGCGCCAGTTTGCCGCCGTGGCGGCCAAGAACCACGCGCATTCGGTGCACAACCCGCTGGCGCAGTTCCGCGAGGCCTTCAGCGTCGCGCAGGTGCTGGCCGCGCCGCCGATCAGCTACCCGCTGACGCTGCCCATGTGCTCGCCGGTCAGCGACGGCGCGGCGGCGGCCGTCGTCTGCAACGCCGCGGGTTTGAAGCGCCTCTCGGGTGAGGCGCGCCGCGCCGTGCGCGTGCTCGGCTGCGTGCTGCAAACCGGCAGCGAGCGCGACGCCACCGATCTGGAAAACCACTTGGTGCGTAAAGCTGCCCAGCGCCTGTACGAGCAGGCCGGCGTGGCGCCGCAGGACGTGGGCGTGGCCGAGGTGCACGACGCCACCGCCATCGGCGAGGTGTTGCAGTCCGAGCTGCTGGGCCTGGTGCCCATGGGCCAGGGTGGGCTGGCGGCCGAGCGCGGCGAGACGGCGATCGGCGGGCGCATCCCCATCAACCCCTCGGGCGGGCTGGAGAGCAAGGGCCACCCGATTGGCGCGACCGGTCTGGGGCAGGTTTTTGAACTGGTGACGCAGCTGCGCGGCGAGGCCGGGCCGCGCCAGGTGGCGGGCGCGCGCATTGCGCTGGCGGAAAACGGCGGCGGGCTGGCGGGCGTGGAAGAGGCCGTGGCCTGCCTGACGCTGCTTGGCATGTGAAGGAGACGCAGATGACGCAGTACGCAGACAACATCTTCCCCGGCCTGATCGCCAACCGCGCCGCCGAGCTGCCGGACTTTCCGGTGCTGACCATCGAAGGCGCGGGTCAGCGCCCCGACGAGGTGCGCAGCTACCGCGAGCTGTGGGACAACGGCCGACGCATGGCGCAGCTGATGCTGCAGCTGGGCGTGCAGCCGGGCGAGCGCATTGCGCTGCTCATGGCCAACCACGCCGAGTTCGTCGAGGCCATGGTGGCGGCGGGCATCGTGGGCGCGGCCGTCGTGCCCATAGACCCGCGCACCAAGGGCGACAAGCTGCACTTCTTGCTGGCCAGCAGCCAGTGCAGCGCCGCCTTTGCCGCCGATTACGCGCTGCCCCATCTGCAGCCGCTGCGCGCGCGCCTGCCCGGCTTGCGCTGGGTGCTGGCCTTTGCCACCGACGAGGGCGAGCAGCCGCTGACCGCCTACGCCGACGTGGTCGACTGGGTCGCCGCCGCGCCCCTGGCCGTGCCCGACCTGCCCATCTTGAGCACCGACCTCGACGCCCCGCTGGAGCTGATCTTCACCAGCGGCACCACCGGCGATCCCAAGGGCATCGTCATGACGCACCGGCGCTATTGCGAGACGGCCGCCTTGGCGCTGCGCCTGTTTGGCTACCGCGAGGGCGACGTGCTGTATTCCGGCCTGTCACTCACCCACGCCAACGCGCAGCTGTTGACGCTGGGCGCGGCGCTGGCCTGCCGCCTGCGCTGCGTGCTCTCGCGGCGCTTTACCAAGTCGCGGCTGTGGGACATCACGCGCAAATACGGCGCCACCAGCTTCACGCTGCTCGGCGGCATGACGACGGCGGTCTACGCCGAGCCACCCAAGGCGGATGACGCCGACAACCCGGTGCGCTTCGTCGTCTCGGCCGGCATGCCGGCGGCCCTCTGGCAGAACTTCCAGCAACGCTTTGGTGTGCAAATCCTGGAGTTCTACGGCGCGGCCGAAGGAGGCCTGACCTTCAACTACCCCGGCCAGGGGCCGGTGGGCAGCATCGGCAAGCCCCCGCCCACCTTGCAGCACCGCATCGTCGATGAGGCCGGCAACGACGTCGCGCGCGGCCAGCAGGGTGAACTCTGGTTTCGCCACGCCAGCGGCGAACCGTTTGTCGTGCAGTACTACGGCAACCCCGGGGCCTCGGCGCGCAAGTGCGCCGGCGGCTGGCTGCACATGGGCGACGTGGTGCACGAGGACGCGGACGGCTGGCTGTACTTCGACTACCGCCAGGGCAGCGGCATCCGGCGCAACGGCGAATTCATCGCCACCGCCTTCATCGAAAAAGCCATTGCCGAATCCGGCCTGGTCGATGACGTCTACGTCTACGGCGTCGCCAGCGAGCAATTGGCGCCGGGCGAGAAAGAGGTGGTTGCCGCCGTCGTTCCCAAGCCCGGCAGCAGTTTTGATGCGCAGCAGCTCTTTGCTCACTGCCGCCAGCAGTTGGAGGCGGGCATGATGCCGAGCTTCATCCAGGTGCTGGCGCAGATTCCCAAAACCGCGTCAGAAAAACCGCAGGAGCGGTTTTTGCTTGAGACCATGGAGCGTGAGCCGCAGGCGGTGCACGGGCGTCGTTGATTTTTTTCGGGAAACATCGACATGACCGTGGCCTGCAACCGCTGTGTCACAGCCCGCCGTGTCAGGCAAACACGCCGGCCGTCTCCTGCATGTGGCTCGACACCTCGCCCAGGTGGTGCAGGCTGTCGCCCCAGGTCATCTCCAGCTGCGTGAGCGTCTTGAAGTAGTGGCTGACGATGTACTCGTCGGTCACGCCGATGCCGCCCGACAGCTGCACCGCCTGCTGGCCGACGAAGCGCATCGACTGGCCCAGTTGCACCTTGGCGCGCGCCAGCGCGCGGCGGCGCTCGGCCGCCGGGGCGCCGAGCTTCAGGCTGGCGTAGTAGCTCATCGAGCGGGCCAGTTCGAGCTGCATCTTCATGTCGGCCATGCGGTGGCGCAGCGCCTGGAAGCTGGCGATGGCCACGCCGAACTGCTTGCGCTGGTTCAGGTAGTCGGCGGTGACGCGCACTGTCTGATCCATCACGCCGACGGCGTAGGCGCAGGCGGCGGCGATGCCGGTGTCCACGGCCAGCTCCAGCGCGGCCAGGCCGTCGGTGGTCACCAGGGCGGCCGGGGCGTCGGTGAGCGTCAGCTCCGCGCCGCGGCTGCCGTCCTGCAGGCCGTAGCCCTGCGTGGCGACGCCGCTGGCGGTGCGCTCGACGAGGAACAGCGCGATGGCGCCGCCGAGCTGCGCGGGCACCAGAAAGGCGTCCGCCTGGTCGCCGGCGGGAACAATGCTTTTGATGGCTGTCAGCGCATAACCCGCCTGGGTTTGAGCCGCTTTCGCCTCGCAAACGTCGAGGCGGTAGCGCGCCTTGCGCTCCTGCTGTGCCAGCACCACCAGCGCCTCGCCGCTGGCGATTTGCGGCAGCCAGCGCTCCTGCAGGTCGGCGCCGGCGTACTGGCCGAGCGCGGCGGTGGCAGCGTAGGTCTGCGCCAGCGGCTCGAGCACGATGCCGCGGCCGAGCTCTTCCATCACCACCATGGCATCGATGGCGCCCTGGCCCATGCCGCCGTGCGCCTCGGGCACGGTCAGCGCCGCCAGGCCCAGCTCGGCCAGCTCGCCATACGCCGCGCGGTCAAAGCCGCCGGCGGCAACGATGGTGCGGCGGCGCTCGAAGGTGTAGCCCTTGTCCACCCAGCGGCGCACCGCGTCGCGCAGTTGTTCCTGGTCGTCGGAAAAATTGAAATCCATTGCCAATCTCCTCAATGCGTTTTTTCAGTGAGCGCGTAGCGCTTTTACATGCAGCGAAGCTCTCGCTAGAGCCCCCTCCCGGAGGGGGCGCGGGGGAGCAGTCCTGTCGCGCACAGCGCGGACGGTGAACGGCGTCAGCCGAGCACCGTCTGCGCGACGATGTTGCGCTGCACTTCGTTGCTGCCGCCGTAGATCGTCGTCTTGCGCATGTTGAAGTAGGTGCTCGCCAGCGGCGCATTGGCCACCACGCCGCCGGGGTAGTGGCCGGCCCAGCCGCTATCCATCGCCTCCTGCAGCAGCGGCAGCGCGTAGGGGCCGGCGGCCAGCATCATCAGCTCGCTGTAGCGCTGCTGGATCTCGCTGCCGCGAATCTTGAGCAGGCCGGCGATGTCCAGCGGGTTCTTGCCGCTTTTTTCCATGCTGAGCACGCGCAGCACCATCATCTCCAGCGCGACGATGTCCACCTCCAGCAGCGCGATCTGGTCGCGAAAGCGTATGTCGTCCCAAACGCCCTCGGCCTTGGCGATGCGCTTGAGGCGCTCCAGCTCGCGCTTGCTGCGGTTCACGTCGGCAATGTTGGTGCGCTCGTGGCTGAGCAGCAGCTTGGCGTAGGTCCAACCCTTGTTCTCCTGGCCGATCAGCTGATCAAAGGGCACCTCGACGTTGTCGAAGAACACCTCGTTGACCTCGCACTCGCCGTCCAGCAGCTTGATCGGGCGCACTGTCACGCCGGGGCTCTTCATGTCCAGCAGCAGGAAGGAGATGCCGGTCTGCGGTTTGCCTTCGTTGCTGGTGCGCACCAGGTTGAACATCCAGTCACCGTACTGGCCCAGCGTGGTCCAGGTCTTCTGGCCGTTGACGATGTATTTGTCGCCCACGCGTTCGGCGCGGGTCTTCAGGCTCGCCAGGTCGGAGCCCGAGCCGGGCTCGGAATAGCCCTGGCTCCACCACACCTCGCCGCTGGCGATGCCGGGCAGGAAGCGCTTTTGCTGCTCGGGCGTGCCGTAGGCCATGATGACCGGCGCCACCATCACCGGCCCAAACGGCATGATGCGCGGCGCGCCGGCCAGAGCGCATTCTTCCTCGAACAAATGCTTTTGCACCGCGGTCCAGCCCGGGCCGCCAAACTCCCTGGGCCAGCCGGCGACCAGCCAGCCCTTCTTGCCCAGCACCTTGGCCCAGCCCTGGATGTCGTCACGCGTCAGGCGCAGCGCGTTGTGCACCTTGTGCGCCAGCTCGGCCGGCAAGTTGGCGCGCACCCAGGCGCGGACTTCCTCACGGAAGGCTTGTTCTTCGGGGGTGAAGGCTAGATCCATGCAGTGTCTCCTCTGATCAGCTGCTTTTGTAGCACGCGCGTTCGTTTTTTGGCTGTCAGCGGCGAGACATCCGGCCCCACCCTGCGGCCCCCCGAGGACACGCGGCGGTGCGGCTACGGCTGCTGCTGCATCAAGGCCTGCACCTGCGCCTGCAGCTGTGCGACCTGATCTTCCAGCGCCTGCACGCGCTGCGCCAGCGCGTCGCCGCCGCTGCCCGCCACGGCCGGCTGCGCGATGGCGGCCAGGTCGACCGGCCCGCACAGCAGCTGTGCCCAGCGCGCTTCGCGTGCGCCCGGCGCCTTGGGCAGCAACAGGGCGAGCGGCCCGCCGCGCTCGTCGCTGCGCTCGGCCAGCTCCTGCAAGAACGCCTCGACCGAAGATGTGTCGGCAAAGCGGTGCCAGCGTTCGGCGTTCAGGCGCAGCTCGGCCGCGGTCTGCGGGCCGCGCAGCATCAACAGGCCCAGCAGCGCCGCCGCCTGCATCGGCACGCCAATGCCGCGCTCGAAGTTGTGCTCCCAGCGCGCCACGCGTGCGCCGCCGATCTCGACGACCAGCGTGCGGTCACGCAGCGCGTCCAGCGCGGCCAGCACGTCGGCTTCGGCCAGCTGCATCACCGGCTCGCGGCTGGTCTTCTGGTTGCAGCCGGCCACCAGGCTGTTGAGCGTCAGCGGGTAGCTGTCGGGGACGGTGCGCGACTTTTCGAGCAGCGTGGCAAGCACGCGCGCTTGCGCCGCGGTCAGTGGCTGGGTGCGGGGATCGAAGGGCATGGCAGGGATAATCCGGGGAACATGAAAAACATCGTGATTCTGATCTCTGGCGGCGGCTCCAACATGGCCGCCATCGTGCGCGCGGCGCAGCAACAGGACTGGGCGCGCACCCTGGGGGCGCGCGTGGCCGCCGTCGTCAGCAACAAGGCGGACGCCAAAGGCCTGGAGTTTGCCCGCAGCCAGGGCATTGCCACCGAAGCGCTGGACCACAAGGGCTTTGCCAGCCGCGACGATTTCGACGCCGCGCTGATGCAGCTGATCGACCGCCACCAGCCCGCGCTGGTCGTGCTGGCGGGCTTCATGCGCATCCTCACGCCGGGCTTCGTCACGCATTACGCCGGGCGGCTGCTCAACATCCACCCGTCGCTGCTGCCGGCCTTCACCGGCCTGCACACCCACCAGCGGGCGATCGACGCCGGCTGCAAATTCGCCGGTGCCACCGTGCACCAGGTCACGGCAGAACTGGACGTAGGCCCCATCCTGGAGCAGGCCGTGGTACCGGTGCTGCCCGGCGACACCGCCGACACATTGGCCGCGCGCGTGTTGACGCAGGAGCATGTGATTTATCCGCGGGCAATCGCGGCGCTGCTGCGCGCGTGAGCGTGCCCCCGGCCGAGACACGTGCCGGCAATGGGACAATCCCCCCATGCATCCCAAAGCCCTTCTGGACGCCTGCGCCGAGTTGCTGCAGCAAGTTCTGACTTTCGAGCACCCGGCGGATGCCGTGGTGTCGCGCTACTTTCGCAACCACCGCAGTCTGGGTCCGCGCGAGCGCGCGACGCTGGCTGAGACCGCGTACACCGTGCTGCGCAGGAAACTGCTGTTCGAGCAATTGGCACGCTCGGGCAACGGCCCGCGCGAGCGGCGCCTGGCCATTCTTGGCTTTGCCGGGCCGCGCGACTTTCTCAAGAGCGCGCTGACACCCCAGGAGCGCGCCTGGGTGGACGACTGCGACGCGGTGTCCGAGGCCGACCTGCTGGAGCCCCAGCGCCACAACCTGCCGCAGTGGCTGGCGGAGCCGCTCAAGGCGCAGCTGGGCGCGGATTTCTGGCCGTTGGCCGAGAGTCTGCAGCAGCAGGCACCGCTGGATTTGCGTGTGAATCTGCTCAAGGCCAAGCGCGAGGAGGTGCGCAAGGAGCTGGCGCAGGCGGGCATCGAGGCCGTGGCCACGCCTTATTCACCTTGGGGCCTGCGCGTGCAGGGCAAGCCGGCGCTGAACCGCCTGGACGCGTTCACACGCGGTGCCGTCGAGGTGCAGGACGAGGGCTCGCAGCTGCTGGCGTTGCTGCTGGACGCGCGCCGCGGCGAAATGGTGGTGGATTTTTGCGCCGGCGCAGGCGGCAAGACGCTGGCGATTGGCGCGCAGATGCGCAACACCGGTCGGCTGTATGCGTTCGACGTGTCCGGCCACCGGCTCGATGCCCTCAAGCCCCGGCTGGCGCGCTCGGGACTGTCGAACGTGCATCCGGCGGCGCTGGCGCATGAGCGCGACGAGCGCGTCAAGCGCCTGGCGGGCAAGATCGACCGTGTGCTGGTCGATGCGCCGTGCAGCGGCCTGGGCACACTGCGGCGCAACCCCGATCTGAAGTGGCGCCAGAGCCCGCAGGCGGTGCAGGAGCTTTGCGCCAAACAGGCGGCGATCCTGGCAAGTGCCGCGCGTCTGGTCAAAAGTGGCGGCCGCCTGGTCTATGCCACCTGCAGCGTGTTGCCTGGGGAGAACGAGGCGATTGCCGAGGCCTTTGGCGCGGCGCATGCCGATTTCACACCGCTGGCCGCAGGCGACCTGCTGGCGCAGCTGAAGGTGGAGGGCGCGGTCGGTCTGTGCAGCGGCGGCGAGGACGGCCAGCGTTACCTGCGCCTGTGGCCGCACCGACACCAGACGGATGGTTTTTTTGCTGCTGTGTGGCAGCGGAGTTGACGTTGGGCGAGGGACAGGGGTCCAGGGTCGCGGCCCTGGATTCCGGCTTTCGCCGGAATGACGAAGAAGGGGGCGTGCGTTGCTTCACGTTGACGCCCGCGCCTTCAGCGTAAAAAAACCGCCAGGGCGCAAGCCATGGCGGTTTTTGCAGGAGCGGGGCCGAATTACTTCAGCTTGGCTTCCTTGTATTCGACGTGCTTGCGCGCCTTGGGGTCGAACTTGATGATGCTCATCTTCTCGGGCATCGTCTTCTTGTTCTTGGTGGTGGTGTAGAAGTGGCCGGTCTCCGCAGTGGAAACCAGCTTGATTTTTTCGCGTCCGCCTTTGGTGGCCATGGTGTTTCTCCTTTAAAGAAAATCAGGCCTGACCACGCGCGCGCATGTCTGCGAGCACGGACTCGATGCCGTTCTTGTCGATCAGGCGCAGGGCGGCGCTGGAAACGCGCAGGCGCACCCAGCGGTTCTCGTTCTCAACCCAGAAGCGCTTGTACTGCAGGTTGGGCAGAAAGCGGCGCTTGGTCTTGATGTTGGAGTGGGAGACCTTGTGTCCCACCTGGGGCTTCTTGCCCGTGACTTCACATACGCGTGCCATTGTGGACTTTTCCGTAATTGCACGGCCGCAGGCCCTGTGCACTTGACATGCATCGGCCTGCAACCTCACCTCGCCAATTGCATCGGGTGGCGGTAACCCGGCGTCCTTCGGGCGGGCCCAAATTCAGCAAAGCCGCGCATTATAGCGCGGTTGCCCTTGGAACGTGTTCACGATCTCGCGCGAAGGGGCGCCCGATTCCGCGCCTGCACACCCGCGTGGAGATCGTGAACACGTTCTTATTCCTGCTGTTCCAGGAAACGCTGCGCGTCCAGCGCCGCCATGCAGCCGGTGCCGGCGCTGGTGATGGCCTGGCGGTAGACGTAGTCCTGCACGTCGCCGGCGGCAAACACGCCGGCCACGCTGGTTTGTGTGGCAAAGCCCTTGTGGCCGCCCTGGGTGGTGATGTAGCCGCCTTCCATCTCCAGCTGGCCCTTGAAGATGTCGGTGTTGGGCGCGTGGCCGATGGCGATGAAGCAGCCCTGCAGCGCGATGTCCTCCGTGTGGCCGTCCTGCGTGCTCTTGATGCGGATGCCGGTCACGCCGCTGTCGTCGCCCAGCACCTCATCGAGGGTGAAGAAGGTCTTGAGCTCGATCTTGCCCGCGGCGACGCGCTCCATCAGCTTGTCGACCAGGATGGGCTCGGCGCGGAACTTGTCGCGCCGGTGCACCAGCGTGACCTTGCTGGCAATGTTGGCCAGGTACAGCGCTTCCTCGACGGCGGTGTTGCCGCCGCCGATCACGCACACGGGCTGTTCGCGGTAGAAGAAGCCGTCGCAGGTGGCGCAGGCCGACACGCCGCGGCCCATGAAGGACTCTTCGCTGGGCAGGCCCAGGTATTTGGCCGACGCGCCGGTGGCGATGATCAGGCTGTCGCAGGTGTACTGGTCGCTGTCGCCCTTGAGCGTGAACGGGCGCTTGGACAGGTCGACCTCGTTGATCTGGTCGAAGACGATTTTTGCCTCGAAGCGCTCGGCGTGCTCCAGAAAGCGCTGCATCAGCTCGGGGCCCTGCACTCCGTTGACGTCGGCGGGCCAGTTGTCCACGTCGGTGGTCGTGGTCAGCTGCCCGCCCTGGGCCATGCCGGTGATCAGCACCGGGTTGAGGTTGGCGCGGGCGGCGTAGATGGCGGCGGTGTAGCCGGCGGGGCCGGAGCCGAGGATCAGGACTTTGGCGTGCGTGTTGGTCGTCATGGCGGATCGCTGTTTGTTGGGCAACAAAGGTGAAACGGCAAGTATCGCGCTTATCGCGCCGACTGGCCTGGGGCAACCGGGCAGGGCCATGGGTTAAGCTTGCGGGTTGCTTCGTATGACCTATTCCCTCAATACCCTGAATGCCTCCGCGGCGGCGCGCTCGGCGCCCCGGTCGGGGGTCTTGCGCCTGGGCCACGAGCTGGTTTTGCTGCTGGGCCTGCTGGCCCTGGTGGTGTGGCTGCTGGCGCTGGCAAGTTATTCGGCACAGGACGCGGCCTGGTCCACATCGGGCCTGAGCGGCGCGGATGCGCCCGCGAACTGGATGGGGCGCCTGGGCGCCTGGCTGGCCGATGCCAGCTATTTTCTGTTCGGCTTTTCCGTCTGGTGGCTGGTGGCCGCCGCGGTGCATGGCTGGCTGGCGTCGCTGGCGCGCTGGATGCGCGCGGGCAGCGGAGCGCCCGGCTGGCGCGAGCGCGCCGTGCATGGCGCGGGCCTGGTGCTGCTGCTGACGACCAGCTCGGCGCTGGAGTGGTCGCGCATGTACCGCTTCGAGCCGCAGCTGCCGGGCCACGCCGGCGGCGTGCTGGGCTATCTGGCCGGGCCGCTGGCCGAGCGCTGGCTGGGCTTTACCGGCTCGGGGCTGCTGGGCGTGATTGCGCTGGTGCTGGGCATGGCGCTGGTGTTCGGCTTCTCGTGGGGCCGGCTGGCCGAGAGCCTGGGCGCGCGCATCGACGCGCTGGTGCTTGGCGGGCTGGCGCGGCGCGAGCGCGCGCGCGACCAGGCCGAGGGGCGGCGCGCCGCGCGTGAGCGCGAGGCGGTGCTGAAGGAAGAGCGCCACGACATCGAGGCGCACCACCCGCAGCCGGTGACCATTGTCGAGCCGGTGCTGGTCGAGGCGGTGCCGAGCACGCGCGTGGTCAAGGAGCGGCAAAAACCGCTGTTCACCGAGATGCCCGACAGCAGCCTGCCCCAGGTCGATCTGCTGGACGCGGCCGCGGCGCAGCGCGAGACGGTCTCGCCCGAGGTGCTGGAGATGACCAGCCGCCTGATCGAGAAAAAGCTCAAGGACTTCGGCGTCGAGGTGACCGTGGTGGCGGCACAGCCTGGCCCGGTCATCACCCGCTACGAGATCGAGCCGGCCACCGGCGTCAAGGGCTCGCAGGTGGTCAACCTGGCAAAGGATCTGGCGCGCTCGCTCTCGCTGGTGTCGATCCGCGTGGTCGAGACCGTGCCCGGCAAGACGACGATGGCCCTCGAATTGCCCAACGCCAAGCGCCAGATGATCCGCCTGTCGGAGATCCTGGGCTCGCAGGTCTACCACGACGCCAAGAGCCTGCTGACCGTGGGCCTGGGCAAGGACATCGTCGGCAAGCCCGTGGTGGCCGACCTGGCCAAGATGCCGCACTGCCTGGTGGCGGGCACGACCGGCTCGGGCAAGTCGGTGGGCATCAACGCGATGATTCTGTCGCTGCTGTACAAGGCCGAGGCGCGCGACGTGCGCCTGATGATGATCGACCCCAAGATGCTGGAGATGAGCGTCTACGAGGGCATTCCGCACCTGCTGTGCCCGGTGGTGACCGACATGAAGCAGGCTGCGCACGGCCTGAACTGGTGCGTGGCCGAGATGGAGCGGCGCTACAAGCTGATGAGCAAGCTGGGCGTGCGCAACCTGGCGGGCTTCAACGCCAAGATCGACGAGGCCGCCGCGCGCGAGGAGTCGATCGGCAACCCCTTCAGCCTGACGCCCGAGGAGCCCGAGCCGCTGACCCGGCTGCCGCACATCGTGGTCATCATCGACGAGCTGGCCGACCTGATGATGGTCGTGGGCAAGAAGATCGAGGAGCTGATCGCCCGCCTGGCGCAGAAGGCGCGCGCCGCCGGCATCCACCTGATCCTGGCGACGCAGCGCCCGAGCGTCGACGTGATCACCGGTCTCATCAAGGCCAACATTCCCACGCGCATTGCGTTCTCGGTGGGCAGCAAGATCGACAGCCGCACCATTCTGGATCAGATGGGCGCCGAAACCCTGCTGGGCATGGGCGACATGCTCTACATGGCCAGCGGCACCGGCCTGCCGGTGCGTGTGCACGGCGCCTTCGTCAGCGACGACGAGGTGCACCGCGTCGTCAGCTACCTGAAGGAGCAGGGCGAGCCCGACTACATCGAAGGCGTGCTCGAAGGCGGCGAGGGCAGCGACGACGCCGGCCTGGGCCTGGACGGGGGCGACGCCGACGGCGAGAAGGATCCGATGTACGACCAGGCCGTCGAGGTGGTGCTCAAGGACCGCAAGGCCAGCATCTCCTATGTGCAGCGCAAGCTGCGCATCGGCTACAACCGCTCGGCCAACCTGCTGGAGCAGATGGAGCGCGCCGGCCTGGTCAGCGCGCTGACCTCCAGCGGCCAGCGTGAAGTATTGGTGCCCGCGCGCGAGGATTGACGGCGCCGCCGCCGGGTGCACACTGGCACACCTGAATTTCCCCACCTTTGGCGCATGCGCAAGGACGGACTCATGAAAAAACCCCTGGCAGCCCTGCTGCTGGCACTGGCCGGCGTGCCGCTGGCCTGGGCCGATGGCCTGCAGAGCCTGGCGCAGTTTTTGCAAAACGCGCGCAGCGGCAGCGCCGCGTTCACCCAGACCGTGACGGCGCCGCCGCGCGCGGGCGAGGTGGCGGCGCCCAAGGTGTCCAGCGGGCACTTTGCGTTCGAGCGCCCGGGGCGCTTCAGCTTTGTCTACGACAAGCCGTTTGCCCAGTCCATCATTGCCGACGGGCGCACGCTGTGGCTGTATGACGAAGACCTGAATCAGGTGACCGAGCGCGCCCAGGACCAGGCGCTGGGCGCTACCCCCGCGGCGCTGCTGGCCACTGCGCCCGACATGGCGGCGCTGCGTGCCGAGTTCACGCTGGACAACGCCCCCGACGCGGACGGCCTGCACTGGGTGCTGGCCACGCCCAAGGCGGCAGACGGCCAGATCCGCAACGTGCGCGTGGGCTTTGCCGGCCAGCAGTTGGCGGCGCTGGACATCGAGGACAGCTTCGGCCAGCACTCGCTGATTCGCTTCGAGGGCCTGCAGACCAACAACCCGCTGCCTGCCGCCACCTTCCGCTTCACGCCGCCGGCCGGCGCGGACGTGCTGCGCCAGTAGGCGCAGGTGATTGCCATGGCACTGCCACTCGATCCTTCGGGCATCACGCACAGCATCCAGCTGGCGGTGGCGCCGGTGTTTCTGCTCACCGCGGTGGCCGGCATGATGGGCGTGGTCGCCGGGCGGCTGGCGCGCATCATCGACCGCGGGCGCAAGGTGGAAGAGCGTGCGCTGGCCTGCCAGGAAGCGCAGGAGCTGCAGCTTGCGCTGCAGGAGCTGGCCTGGCTGCGCCGGCGCGGGCGCCTGGCCAATGTATGCATCGGCCTGCTGACGCTGTGCGCGCTGCTGATCGGACTGACCATCGTCGTGCTCTTCGTCGGCGAGACGCTGGACTGGGCCACCAGCCGCTGGGCCGCAAATGGGTTTCTCACCGGCGTGCTGGCCTTCATGCTGGCGCTGCTGAGTTTCTTCGTCGAAACCCTGATGGCCATGCGGGCGCTGGACTTTCACATGCCGCACGCGCGGCGCCGATCCTGACGCGGCTTCGCCCGCCTTCCCGGCTACGCCTCTTCTTTGCGGCAGCTGCCGCGTGCCGCTGAAGAGGCGTGCGCCCAAAGTCCACGCCTGCAATGTCTTTATTGCACCGGGAGTAGCCTGACTTCGTACCGTCTTGCACTGGCTGGATCGGGCCGTGCGTCGACAGACGGGTCTTGAAAGCGAAGGAGACGGCAATGTTGATGAAATCGCTGCACCTCGTGTCTTCGTTGTGCGCGCTGGGCCTTGCAATGGCGGCCGCGGCACCGGTTCAGGCACAGGACATCGTTCTCGGCGCATCGGTGCAACTCACCGGGCCGGTGGCCAACACCGGGCGCTATTACCGCGACGCCTACCAGATCGCGGTCGACAAGATCAACGCCGCCGGCGGCGTGACGGTTGCCGGCAAACAGCACAAGCTGGCGCTCAAGCTGTACGACAACCAGTCGGACGTGAACCTGTCGGTGCGCCAGTACACCCAGCTGGTCACGCAGGACAAGGTCAACTTCCTGCTCGGCGGCTTTGCCAGCAACTTCCAGCTGGCCGACTCGGTGGTGTCCGAGAAGTACAAGATCCCGATGGTGCAGGGCGGCGGCGCATCCAACGAGATTTTTGCGCGCGACTTCAAGTACATCTTCGGCACGCTGGCGCCGGCGAGCAATTACTTTGGCAGCACGGTCGAGATGATGAAGTCGCTCAAGGACGGGCCCAAGAATGTTGCGCTTCTGTACGCAGACGATTCGTTCGACGTCTCCACCGCCGAGGGCACGCGTCCGCTGCTCAAGGCCGCCGGCTTCAACCTGGTGATGGACGAGCGCTACAGCAGCAACACCAGCGACTTTTCCACGCTGCTGTCGCAGGTGAAGGCCAAGAACGCCGACGCGGTGCTGGTGGCGGGCCACGAGACCGAGATCCTGAACTTCGTGCGCAATGCCAAGAGCCTGGCCGTCGCGCCCAAGCTCTACTCCTTCACCGTGGGCGTGCCCAGCGAGGACTTTCGCAAGGCGCTGGGCAAGGACGCGGACTACGCCTTCGGCATGACCGCATGGCTGCCCGAGGCGACGCTGAAAGACCGCTGGTTCGGCGACGCGGCGCAGTTTGCCGCCGAGTACAAGGCCCGGTTCGGCTATGACCCGGACTACCACGCCGCCTCCGGTGCGGCCGACGTCGAGGCCGTGGCCATGGCGCTGGAGAAGGCCGGCAGCCTGGATCCGCAAAAAGTGCGCGACGCGCTGGCGGCGAGCAACTTCGACAGCCTGTACGGCCCGATCAAGTTTGGCGCCAACGGACAGATCGACCTGCCGCAGATCGTGATCCAGGTGCAGAACGGCAAGGTGGTCGAGGTCTACGGCGCCAAGGGCTTCTTGCATGAGGCGCATTACCCGATGCCCGCATGGAACGCGCGGTGATGCTGCGCGACTGTTGAACGCTCACGCCCACTGACCCGCAGAGAAAGGGGACGCCCGTGGAACTGCTGGCCCAGGTTCTCGTCAACGGCCTGCTGCTGGGCGGGCTCTACGCCGTGATGGCCCTGGGGCTCGCCCTGGTGTGGGGCGTGCTCAACATCGTCAACCTGGCGCATGGCTCATTCATCATGCTGGGAGCCTACTGCTCCTGGCATCTGTTTCACTACCTGCACGTCGACCCCTTTCTGGGCCTGCCGCTGACCGCGGCGGTGATGTTTGCGCTGGGCTATGCGGTGCAGCGCGGCATCCTGAACCTGATCGTGCGCGCGCCGATGTTCAACACGCTGCTGCTCACCTTCGGGCTTGACGTGGTGCTCACCTACCTGGCGCAGCTGGCGTTCTCGGCCGACTTTCGCGCGATCAACCCGGGCTACGCCGGCCACCAGTGGCACCTGGGGCCGCTGGTGCTGCCGGCGGTGCGCGTGGCGGCGTTTGGCGCGGCGCTGGTGCTCACCATCGGCATGTGGCTTTTCCTGCTGCACACGCGCCTGGGCCGGGCGATTCGCGCGACGGCGCAAAACCTGGTTGCGGCGCGCCTGTATGGCGTGGAGCCGCGCCACCTGTATGCAATGACGTTTGCCATTGGCGTTGCGCTGGCGGGTACGGCGGGCGGGCTGTACGGCACGGTCTCGCAGATCAACCCCTATATCGGTGCGTCGCTGACGCTCAAGTCCTTTGCGATCGCCATCATCGGCGGGCTGGACAACCCGCTGGGCGTGCTGGTCGGCGGGCTGCTGCTGGGCATCATCGAGTCGCTCACCATCCTCTACATCGGCCCCACCTTCGTCGACGTGGCGAGCTTTGGCATTCTGGTGCTGGTGCTGGTCGTGCGGCCCACGGGCCTGCTGGGGAGAACGGCATGAAGACCTGGCAGAAACTCGTCGTCGCGCTGGTCTTCGTGCTGCTGGCCGGCGTGCCCTGGTTCGGCTCGGACGTGCTGGTGCAGTTCGGCATCAACGCCCTGCTGCTGGCGGTGCTGGCGCAGGGCTGGAACGTCATCGGCGGCTACACCGGCTACCCCTCGTTCGGCAACTCGGTCTTCTATGGCCTGGGCAGCTATGGCGTGGCGATCGCCATGGTGCAGTGGCATCTGCCGTTTGCCGCCGGCATGGCGTTCGGCGTGCTGCTGGCCGTCGTCTTCGCGCTGGCGCTGGGCGTGCCGGTGCTGCGCCTGCGCGGGCATTACTTTGCCATTGCGACGCTGGCGCTGGCGGGCGTGATGGCGGCCATCGTCTCCAACATTCCGCTGGCCGGGCAGAACATCGGCCTGGTGCTGCCGCCGCTCAATGACGACCGGCTGTTCTACGGCCTGGCGCTGGGCCTGCTGGTGCTCTCCACGCTGGTGGTCTGGTGGCTCACCAAAAGCCGCTTCGGCTTCGGCCTGATCGCGATCCGCGAGAACGAGGATGGCGCCACCGTGATGGGCGTGAACACCACGCTGTACAAGGTGGCCGCGTTCACGATCTCGGGCGTGATGAGCGCGCTGGCCGGCGGCATCCACGCCTACTGGATCACCTTCCTCGACCCGGAGAGCGCCTTCGACATCAGCCTGAACGTCAAGATGATCATCATGGCCGTGTTTGGCGGCGCGGGCACGGTGTTCGGCCCGATCATCGGCGCGTTCTCGCTGGCGGCGGTCTCCGAATGGCTGTCCAGCGAGGTGACCAGCATTGCCAGCCTGTTCTTCGGCGCGGTGATCGTCGCCGCCGTGGTCTTCATGCCGCGCGGGCTGACGCACCTGGCCGCGCGCATCCGCCAGCGCGGCTGGCGCTACTTTGGCGACAACGTCAGGGAGAACCGGCTGTGAACGCCGCTGCCGCACCGCTGCTGGAGCTGCGCCACGTGACGCAGCGCTTCTCGGGCCTGGTGGCCGTCTCGGACGTCGGCTTCACGCTGGCACCGGGAGAAATCCTTGGTTTGATCGGCCCCAACGGCGCGGGCAAGACGACGCTGATCAACCTGATCAGCGGCACCATCCGCCCCATCGAGGGCGAGGTGCTGCTTGACGGCAAGAACATCACCCGCTTGCCGGCGTTTCGGCGTGCGCGGCTGGGCATTGGCCGCACCTTCCAGATCATGCAGCCGTTTCCGGGCCTGTCGGTGCTGGACAACGTGGCGATCGGCGCGCTGTTCGGCCACGGCGGCGGACAGTCGCAGCTGGGCAAGGCGCGCGAGCAGGCGCGCCAGAGCCTGGAATTCGTGGGTTTGGGCAAATTCGCTGACCAGCGCGCCGACGAGCTGGGCGGCCCCGGCAGAAAGCGCCTGGAGCTGGCCAAGGCGCTGGCGATGAAGCCGCGCCTGCTGCTGTGCGACGAGGTGATGGCGGGGCTCAACCACGTCGAGATCGAGGAAGTGATCGCCGTGATCCGCAAGGTGCGCGAGCAGGGCATCGGCATCCTGGTGATCGAGCATGTGATCAAGGCCATTCGCAGCCTGTCTGACCGCCTGCTGGTGCTGCACCACGGCCAGAAGATCGCCGACGGCACGCCCGGCGCGGTGCTGGCCGACCCCGCCGTGGTGCAGGCCTATCTTGGAAAGAAGCGCGCATGACCGCCGCCGCCACGCCCTTGCTGCAGGTTGGGCAGGTCAGCGCCGGCTACGGCCTGATGCCGGTGCTGCACGAACTGTCGATCGAGGTGCGCCAGGCCGAGATCGTCGCCCTCGTGGGCAGCAACGGCGCGGGCAAGACCACGCTGTTGCGCGTGCTCTCGCGCCTGCTGCCGTGTACCGGCAGCATCACGTTTGCCGGCCGCGACGTCACCGCCAGCACGCCCGACCAGGTCTTTGGCCAGGGCCTGGTGCAGGTGCCCGAGGGGCGCCAGCTGTTTGACCGCATGTCGGTGCAGGACAACCTGCTGATGGGGGCTTTTCGCAGGCAGAACAAGGCGCAGGTGCGGCGCGACCTGGAGCGCATGTACGCGCTCTTTCCGCGCCTGGGCGAGCGCCGCGCGCAGCTGGCCGGCAGCATGTCGGGCGGCGAGCAGCAGATGTGCGCAATGGCCCGCGCGCTGATGGCCGCTCCCCGCCTGATGATGATCGACGAGATGAGCCTGGGCCTGGCGCCGGTGATCGTGCAGCAGCTCGTCGGGGTGCTGTCCAACATCCGCGGGCAGGGCGTCACGGTGCTGCTGGTCGAGCAGGACGTGCAGGTCGCGCTGTCGGCGGCCGACCGCGCCTACGTCATCGAGAACGGCCGCGTCACGCTCTCGGGCAGCGCGCGCCAGCTGATCGACGACCCGGCGGTGCAGCAGGCGTATCTGGGGGTGTAGCTGGGGGTGTGGCTGGGCTCTATTGATGTGGAAATGGAATACCTCAGCGAGCGCACCCAGGGCGGGCGGCCAGCCCGGCCCGTGCCCCGCGGCCGCCCATGTCTGGACACCGTTTTCGTGCTGGCCGTGCGCAGCCAGCGGGAGGCGGGATGAGGGCAGCGCTGGAATAAGCTGCTACTCAACTCCCCAGTTGGGCAACGAAAAGCTCAGGGTCGAAAGCTGGCTTGCCCATGTCAGCGCCTCCCGCGCCAGCGAATGAGTCCGTAGCGCAGCAGAAACGCGCAGCCCAGCACCAGCGCAAACCACCCCACCAGGTACACCTGCGCCATGAGTTCACGCACGTCGGGCGAACGCGCCACGTAGGGGGCCAGCAGGATGATGGCGCCGATGAGGGCGCAGACGGTGCCCTTGAGCAGCAGCTCGGAATCCTGTTTGCTCTGAGGGGAAGAAGCCATGGGGGCGATTATCCCTGGTGCCTTCACTGCGTTTGACAAGTGCAGGTACAGCCCATGGCCATCCAGTGGTTCCCCGGTCATATGCACCTGACGCGCAAGGCGATTGCCGAGCGCATCAAGGACATCGACG
>PGEI01000004.1 GCA_002894305.1 Comamonadaceae bacterium CD01 | reverse complement strand
AGGTAGGACAGCGAGGAGTAGCCGGTGCCGAAGTCGTCCAGCGAGAAGCCGACGCCGTGGCCGCGCAGCTGCTCCATCTTGGCGATCGTGTCCTCGACGTTGTGCAGCAGCAGCCCCTCGGTCAGCTCCAGCTTCAGGCGGCGCGCCGGCGCGCCGCTGGCGGCCAGCGCGGCCAGCACCTGGGCGACGAAGTCGTCCTCGTGGAACTGGCGCGGGCTGACGTTCACCGCCACCGAAAGCCGGGCGAGCAGCGGGTCGGCGCTCCAGCGCGCCAGCTGCGCGCAGGCGCTGGCAAGCACCCACTGGCCCAGCGGCAGGATCAGGCCGCAGTCCTCGGCCAGCGGGATGAATTGCGCCGGCGAGACGAAGCCGCGCTCGGGGTGGCGCCAGCGCAGGAGCGCCTCGGCGCCAACGACGCGCCCGCGCTGCACCTTGGGCTGGTAGAACAGCACGAACTGCCCCTGCTGCAGCCCGGCGCGCATGTCCGCCTCCAGCGCCGCGCGCGCCGACACGGCCGCCTGCATCTGCGGGTCGTAGAAGCGCAGCGTGTTGCGCCCCGCGGCCTTGGCCTCGTACATCGCAATGTCGCTGCGCTGCAGCAGCTCGTCGGCCGTCACCTGCTGGCCGTCAAACACCGCAATGCCCAGACTGAGCGTGACGTAGTGCTGCGCCGTCTCGCCCGCGCCGTCGCCGCCCGGCTCTGCGGCGGCAACCGGCGCATCCAGGCGAATCGGCCGCTGCATGGCCTCAAGCAGGCTGCGGCCCGTCTCCTCGGCGCGCCGGGCGGCGGCCTGCGCATCGGCATCGAGCTGGCCCAGCAGCACGACGAATTCGTCGCCGCCCGGGCGCGCCAGCGTGTCTTCGGCGTGCAGGCAGTCGCGCAGGCGCTGCGCCACCTCGCGCAGCAGGCGGTCGCCCACGGCGTGGCCGCGCGTTTCGTTGACGGTCTTGAAGTGATCGAGGTCGAGCATCAGCACCGCGCCGCAGCGCCTGTCGTACGTGCTCTGCGCCAGCGTGCGCTCAAGGCGCTCGCGCATCAGCCGGCGGTTGGGCAGGCCGGTGAGCAAGTCGTTGTAGGCCAGGTGCAGCACCTCGGCCTCGGCCTCCTTGCGCAGGCTGTGGTCGACCAGCACCGCCACATGGCCCTGGCCCATGACCACGCCCGACAGCTCGACGCTGCGGCGAAAGCCGGCGCGCGAGGTCAGCACGAACTCGATGGGACGGATCGCGCCGTCGACCTCATCGCGCGCCGCGTTGCACGCCGCCTCCCAGGCGCCGCGGATGCGCCGGCGCTCGTGCGCGTCGGCAATCACGCTCTCCCACCAGCCGTCGACGCCGCCCACCTGCGCAAGGCTGAAGCCGGTGATCCGCGTGTGGTGCTCGTTCATGTACAGGAACTGCCCGTCCACGACCTGGCACACGCCCACCGGCATGTGCTCCAGGATGCCGCGCAGGCGCTCCTCGCTGCGCTCGAGCAGTTGCTGCACGCGTCTGCGCTCGCTGATGTCCTGCACCACGAAGATGACGTGCTGCAGGTGTTGGCCCTCGACCCGCAGCGGCGAGACCGTGAGCTCCGTCCACACCACATGGCCGTCGCGGTGCAGGTAGCGCTTCTCCATCTGCGCCTCGTCCAGCTCGCCCGCCTGCAGGCGCGCAAGCAGCTGCAGATTGGCCGGCAGGTCGCGCGCGTCAGTGACGTCCTGAAAGCGCATGTGCAGCAGCGTGCGCTCGTCATAGCCCACAATGGCGCAGAACTTCGGGTTGACCCGTACGATCCTGCCGTCGCCCACGCGCACCTGGAGAATGCCCACCCCCGCCTGGCGAAACAGCGCGCGGGTGCGCCCCTCGCTCTCGTGCATCACCGCCTCGGAGCGCTCGGCCAGCGCCTGCGCCTGGGCGCGGCGCAGCACCAGCAGGCTGACCAGCGCGGTGAGCAGCAGCACCAGCGCCAGCGCGCCGCCGGCCAGCATTGCGGGCTGGCGCGCCTCGGACGGCGACAGCAGGCTGGCCGTGGGCCACAGCTGCAGGCGCCACTGGCGCCCGCCCACCTGCACCATGAAGCGCACCAGCTCGGCCTGCGCCGGTGCGACCGGGCCGTCGCCCAGCAGCGCCATGGCGGGCTGGGGCTGGGGCAGGCCCGCCAGGCCCACGTCGTCCAGCGCCAGCGCCATGTCCTGCAACTGGCCGCTGGCGCGCATCGCGTCGACCACGTCGCGCATGCGCAGCGTCACGCCCACGGCGCCCAGAAAGTGCGGCCCGCCGCTCTGCGCCGCGCCGTCCGCGAACACCGGCAGGCGCACGATGATGCCGGTGCGCTCGCTGCTGGCCTGGACGATGTCGAACGGCGCGCTGGCCACCAGCCGGGCGCTGTCCCGGGCACGCTCCATGGATTCAAGATTGGCCGGCTGGGAGTGGTTCTCCAGCCCCAGCAGTCCGTCGTTGCCCTGCAGCGGCCAGAAGAAGTCGACCACGTAGTAGTCGCTGCGCTCTTGCGGCGGGTGGATGGCGAAGTCCCGCGGCAGGCTGCCGTCCAGGTGGGCGTCGGCGCGGGCGCGCGCCTCGAACGCCGTGCGCTCGGCCCCCGCCACCCAGCGCGTGAAGTGCACGTTGCGCACGCCCGGGTGGCGCACCTGCAGGTCGATGCCGGCGGCCGCGCGCTCGAACTGCGCGCGCGTGAGCTGCGGGTCGAGCACCAGCAGATTGCGCATGCCCTGCAGCAGGTCGTCATAGGCTCCCATGCGCGTCTGCAATGCCTGGGCAACATCCCCGGCACGCCGCTCCAGCCGCGCCTGCGCCACCTCCTGCGTGGCCTGCGTCTGCTGCCACCACAACACGGCGCAGCCCGCGACACCCGCCAAAGCCACGCCCAGGCTGGGCAGCCAGCGCCACAGCCAACAGCGCGCGACGGAAGATGGTTTCATGGGTGGAAGGGGACGCCGGCCAATCTACCGACGGGGACGATTATTTGCAAACAATTGTTTCGAATATAACCGCATACAACCATGTTGCGTGTGCATCCCTGCCACAACCTGCGTGGGGAGAATCACCAGCGTCGGTAACTGCGTACCATCGCACCGGTTCATTTTTCAGGAGTGCGCGTGCTGCGCTGGTTTGATTTCTTCGAGGCGCGCGTCGCGCCCTACCCCGAGCCTGAACCCCTGCCTGCGCCGCGGGGGTTTTTTGCCTTTGTCTGGGCCGGCACCCAGGGCATGCGCGGCTGGATTGGCCTGCTGACCTGCACCTCGGCGCTGATGGCCGTCTACGAGGCGCTGCTGTTCGCGCTGATGGGCCGCGTGGTCGACTGGCTGGCGGCCACGCCGCCGGCGCAGCTGTGGAGCGAGCGCGGCGGCGCCATCGGGCTGATGGCCGGCGTGCTGCTGGCCAGCGCGCTGCTGCTGGCGCTGCACACCACGGTGATGCACCAGGTGCTGGCGATCAACTTTCCGATGCGCCTGCGCTGGCTCTTTCACCGGCTGATGCTGGGCCAGAGCATGGCCTTCTACGCCGACGAGTTTGCCGGGCGCATCACCACCAAGATCATGCAGACCGCGCTGGCGGTGCGCGAGGTGGTGTTCCTGGTCGTCGACGTGCTCGTCGGCGTGGGCGTCTACATGGTCGGCATCCTGGTGCTGGCGGCCAGCTTCGAGTGGCGCCTGGTGCTGCCATTTGCGCTGTGGCTGGCCGGCTACACGCTGGCCTGCATCTATTTCGTGCCGCGGCTGGGGCGCATCGGCCAGCAGCAGGCGGACGCGCGCTCGCTGATGACCGGGCGCGTGACCGACGCCTACACCAACATCACCACGGTCAAGCTGTTCGCCCACACGCGGCGCGAGGCCGACTACGCGCGCAGCGCCATGCAGGCCTTCCAGGCCACGGGCGTGGCGCAGATGCGCCTGGTCAGCCGCTTCGAGATCACCAATCACCTGTTGATCACGCTTTTGCTGCTGGGCTCGACCGGCACCGCACTGTGGCTGTGGTCACACGGCCAGGCCAGCGCCGGCGTGGTGGCCGCGGTGGTGGCCATGGCGCTGCGCCTGATGGGTTATTCGCACTGGATCATGTGGCAGATGACCGGGCTGTTCGAGAACGTCGGCACCATCGAGGACGGCATTGCCACGCTGACGCGCCCGCACACGATCACCGACGCGCCGGGCGCGCCGGCGCTGCAGGTCACGCGCGGCGAGATCGCGTTCGAGAACGCCAGCTTTGCCTACACGCCGGACGGGCGGGCGGTCATCGATCACCTGCAACTGCGCATTGCGCCGGGCGAGCGCGTCGGACTGATCGGGCGCTCGGGCGCGGGCAAGAGCACGCTGGTGCATCTGCTGCTGCGCTTTCACGACGTGCAGGGCGGGCGCATCACCATCGACGGCCAGGACATCCGCAGCGTGACGCAGGACAGCCTGCGCGGCGCCATCGGCATGGTCACGCAGGACACCTCGCTCTTGCACCGCTCGATGCGCGAGAACATCACCTACGGCCGCCCGCAGGCCAGCGAAGCCGCGATGCGCGAGGCGGCCGAGCGCGCCGAGGCGGCCGACTTCATCGCCCAGCTGACCGACCGCCAGGGCCGAAGCGGCTACGACGCGCAGGTGGGCGAGCGCGGCGTCAAGCTCTCGGGCGGGCAGCGCCAGCGCGTGGCGATTGCGCGCGTGATGCTCAAGGACGCGCCCATCCTGCTGCTGGACGAAGCCACCAGCGCCCTGGACAGCGAGGTGGAGGCCGCCATTCAGCACAGCCTGGACCAGCTGATGCAGGGCAAGACGGTGATTGCGATTGCCCACCGGCTGTCGACCATTGCCGCGCTCGACCGCCTGGTCGTGCTCGACGAGGGCCGCATCATCGAAGAAGGCACGCACGCCGAGCTGCTGGCCAGGGGCGGCGTCTACGCCCGCCTGTGGGCGCGCCAAAGCGGCGGGTTTCTGGGCGAGGACGCGCCCTAAGCCGGCATCAGCCGCTGCGCCTCGCGCTGGCCCACGTCCTTGAGCAGCGCCCACACGGCCTGCACGCGAGCCAGGTGCTTGGCCTCGGCGGGCATGCTCATCCAGAAGGTGCGGGTAAAGCGCGCCTCGTGGGGCAGCACGCGCGCGAGCGTCGGGTCGCGGTCGGCGACGAAGGCGGGCAGCACGGCCAGCCCCGCGCCGGCGCGCACCGCCTCGTACTGCGCGGTGATGCTGGTCGAGCGCAGGGCAAAGCGCTCGGGCGGGTAGAGCTGGTCGATGAACTGCAGCTCCTGGGTGAACAGCAGGTCGTCCACATAGCTGATGAAGTCGTGGTGGCGCAAATCCTCGCGGCAGGTCACCAGCGGGCGGCGCGCCAGGTATTGGCGCTCGCCGTACAGGTGCAGGCTGTAGTCGGCCAGCCGGGTGACGATGACGGCGCCCTTTCTCGGACGCTCCAGCGAAATGACGATGTCGGCCTCGCGCCGGCTCAGGTGCAGCATGCGCGGCAGCGCCAGCAGGTCGATGGCCAGATGCGGGTGTTTTTGCGCCAGCCGCGCCAGGTGGGCGGCGAGGATGAGCGTGCCAAAACCCTCGGTCACGCCCACGCGCACCAGGCCCGCCGGGCCGTTGGCGGCGGCATCGGCGGGCACGGCGCGCTCGGCACCCAGCACCGCCGCCTCCATGGCCTCGACGGCCGGCAGCAGCTGGCGGCCGGCCTCGCTCAGGCGATGGCCGCTGGCCTCGCGCACGAACAAGGGCGCGCCCATTTGCTTTTCCAGCTGGCGAATGCGCCGCGCCACCGTCGTGTGCTCCACCCCCGTGCGCC
This sequence comes from Comamonadaceae bacterium CD01, assembly GCA_002894305.1. Taxonomy (GTDB): domain Bacteria; phylum Pseudomonadota; class Gammaproteobacteria; order Burkholderiales; family Burkholderiaceae_C; genus Comamonas_C; species Comamonas_C faecalis. Next base: position 65,452 of record PGEI01000004.1, on the reverse strand, counting down.
GCGCCGCGCCCACCAGCGTGCCGGTGCGCGCCAGCTCCAGAAAGTAACGTAGGTTGTCCCAGTCCACGGCACCCCCTCAATGTGCAAATTTGCAAAGCCAAAGTGCATTCATGGCTATTGAAACATTAATTTTGCACAGATAACATGGGGCTATTCGCTTTATTCAACCCGCAACTTTCGGAGACAACGCCATGGACGCATCCACCTCGGTACAAGCCCCCACCGTCAAGCTCTTGATCAACGGTCAGTTGGTCGAGTCCAAGACCACGCAATGGCGTGACGTGGTCAACCCCGCCACGCAGGAGGTGCTGGCGCGCGTGCCCTTTGCCACGCCCGATGAGGTCAACGCCGCCGTCGCCAACGCCAAGGAGGCGTTCAAGACTTGGCGCAAGACGCCGATCGGCACCCGCGCGCGCATCTTCCTGAAGCTGCAGCAGCTGATCCGCGAGAACATGCAGGAGCTGGCCGCCATCCTGACCGCAGAGCAGGGCAAGACCCTGCCCGACGCCGAGGGCGACGTGTTCCGCGGCCTCGAAGTCGTCGAGCACGCCGCCGGCATCGGCAACCTGCAGCTGGGCGAGCTGGCCAACAACGTGGCCAACGGCGTCGACACCTACAGCGTGCTGCAGCCGCTGGGCGTGTGCGCCGGCATCACGCCGTTCAACTTCCCGGCGATGATTCCGCTGTGGATGTTCCCGATGGCGATTGCCACGGGCAACACCTTCGTCCTGAAACCCTCCGAGCAAGACCCCATGGTCACCATGCGCCTGTGCGAGCTGGCGCTCGAAGCGGGCGTGCCCCCCGGCGTGCTCAACGTGGTTCACGGCGGCGAGGACGTGGTCAATGCCATTTGCGACCACAAGGACATCAAGGCGATCTCCTTCGTCGGCTCGACCAAGGTCGGCACCCATGTCTACAACCGCGCCAGCCTCGCCGGCAAGCGCGTGCAGTGCATGATGGGCGCCAAGAACCACGCCATCGTCATGCCCGACGCGAACAAGGAGCAGTCGCTCAACGCGGTGCTGGGCGCGGCGTTCGGCGCGGCCGGTCAGCGCTGCATGGCGATTTCGGTGCTGGTGCTCGTCGGCGAGGCGCAGAAGTGGATTCCCGAAATCGTCGAGAAGACCAAGGCGCTCAAGGTGTCGGCCGGCACCACGCCCGGCGCCGATCTGGGCCCGCTGATCTCGTGCGCGGCGCTGGAGCGCGTCGAGAGCCTGATCGAGCGCGGCGTGGCCGAAGGGGCCAAGCTCGAACTCGACGGCCGCAAGCCGACCATCGAGGGCTACGCCAAGGGCAATTTCGTCGCGCCCACCATCTTCAGCGGCGTCAAGCCCGGCATGGCCATCTATGACCAGGAGGTCTTCGGCCCGGTGCTGGCCATTGTTGCCGCCGACGACCTGGAGCAGGCCATCGAGTTCATCAACGCCAACCCCAACGGCAACGGCACGGCCATCTTCACGCAGTCGGGCGCGGCCGCCCGCATGTTCCAGGAAGACATCGACGTCGGCCAGGTGGGCATCAACCTGCCCGTGCCTGTGCCGGTTCCGCTGTTCTCGTTCACCGGCAGCCGCGCCTCCAAGCTCGGCGACCTGGGCCCCTACGGCAAGCAGGTCGTGCTGTTCTACACCCAGACCAAGACCGTCACGGCCCGCTGGTTTGACGACAGCACGCTGCACCACGGCGTGAATACGACGATCAGCCTGAAGTAAGGCTCCTCAACTCTTTCCCCCTTTGGGGGAAGGTGGGGTTGGGGGCCAGGAGCGCCGGCGTCTCGCCGGCACAGAAGAGCTGTCGCCAGCCCCCATCCCAACCTTCCCCCACAGGGGGAAGGAGCAACAGCCAAAAAACACAAGGAGACGCCGCCCATGGACTTTGAACTGAGCGAAGACCAGCGCGCCTTTGCCGACACCGCGCGCCAGTTTGCCCAGGCAGAGCTGGCGCCGCACGCTGCCGAGTGGGACGCGCAGGCGATCTTTCCGCGCGACGCCATTGCCAAGGCGGGCGAGCTGGGCTTTTGCGGCCTGTACGCGCCTGAGCGCATCGGCGGCCTGCAACTGCCGCGGCTGGACGCCACGCTGGTCTTTGAAGAGCTGGCCGCGGTCGACCCCAGCACGACAGCCTTCATCACCATCCACAACATGGCCACCTGGATGCTGGGCACCTGGGGCCAGGACGGCGTCTGCTCCACCTGGGGCGAGCGGTTGACCAGCGGGCAAAAGCTGGCCAGCTATTGCCTGACCGAGCCCGGCAGCGGCTCGGACGCGGCATCCATCAAGACCCGCGCCGAACTCGTCGGCAGCGAATACGTGATCAACGGCAGCAAAGCCTTCATCAGCGGCGCCGGCTCCACCGACGTGCTGGTGCTGATGGCCCGCACCGGCGACGCACAATCGGGCGCCGGCGGCATCAGCGCCTTTGCCGTGCCAGCGAATCTACCTGGCATCCACTACGGCAAGAAGGAAGAAAAAATGGGCTGGAACAGCCAGCCCACGCGCCAGATCAGCTTCGACAACGTGCGCATCCCGGCCGACCACCTGCTGGGCCGCGAGGGCGAGGGTTTCAAGATCGCGATGAAGGGCCTGGACGGCGGGCGCATCAACATTGCTACCTGCTCGGTCGGCGCGGCGCAAGGGGCGCTGGCCCACGCCCAGCAGTACATGCAGGAGCGCAAGCAGTTCGGCAAGCCGTTGGCAGCTTTCCAGGCGCTGCAGTTCAAGCTGGCCGACATGGCGACCGAGCTGGTTGCCGCGCGCCAGATGGTGCGCCTGGCCGCCAGCAAACTGGACGCCGGCGCGCCTGACGCGTCCACCTATTGCGCGATGGCCAAGCGCTTTGCCACCGACGCGGGTTTTGACGTGATCAACGACGCGCTGCAGTTGCACGGCGGCTACGGTTACATCCGCGAATACCCATTGGAGCGCCTGCTGCGCGACGCGCGCGTACACCAGATCCTGGAGGGCACGAACGAGATCATGCGCGTCATCATTGGCCGCCGGATGCTCGACGGCGACGCGCCGCAGGCGATCCGCTGACACCGCCCTTCACCCCTATTGCAATCACGACACACAAGGAGACTCACATGCAAATCGCCTTCATCGGCCTGGGCCACATGGGCGGCCCGATGGCCCTGAACCTGCACAAGGCCGGCCACGTCGTGCACGCCTTCGATCTGAACGAGGACGTCTGCGACGCGCTGCAGGCCGAGGGCGTAACCATCGCCGCCAGCGCCATCAACGCCGTGCAGGGCGCCCAGGTCGTCATCAGCATGCTGCCCGCCAGCGCGCACGTCGAGGCGCTCTATCTGGGCCGCCACGGCCAGGACGCGCTGCTGCCCGCCATCGCCCGCGGCACGCTGATCATCGACAGCTCGACGATTGCCGCCGCCACCAGCCAAAAGGTGGCACAGGCCGCGCAGAACGCCGGCATCGGCTTCATCGACGCGCCGGTCTCGGGCGGCGTCGGCGGCGCCGTCGCCGGCACACTGACCTTCATGGTGGGCGGCAGCGACGCCGACCTGGAGCGCGCGCGCCCGGTACTTGAAAAAATGGGCGCCAACATCTTCCACGCGGGCGCCGTCGGCGCCGGCCAGACCGCCAAGATCTGCAACAACATGCTGCTGGGCATTCTGATGATCGGCACCAGCGAGGCGATTGCGCTGGGCGTGGCCAACGGGCTCGACCCCAAGGTGCTCAGCGAAATCATGCGCCGCAGCTCGGGCGGCAACTGGGCGCTGGAAAAATACAACCCCTTCCCCGGCGTGCACGAGAACGCACCGGCCAGCAAGGGCTATGCGGGTGGCTTTGGCACCGACCTGATGCTCAAGGACCTGGGCCTGGCGCAGGAAGCGGCCACCGCGGCGCGCTCCGCAACGCCGCTGGGCGGCCTGGCGCGCGCGCTCTACGCCGCGCACAGCCTGGCGGGCCATGGGCCGGAGGACTTTTCCAGCATCATCAAGCTCATGCAGAAAAAAGCCTGACGGCCACGGCCCACGCCGCAGGCACACACCAACAACGCCAGGGACGGCAGCCGCCGCCCTGGCGTTTTGCTATGTTCAGCGTTTTGCCATCACGATGGATATTCCCATGCGCACTGCTTCCACCCTGGTTCTTGCGGCGACCACCGTCCTCGCCGCTGCCTGCAGCACCGTCGTGCAGGTGCCGCAACAGCCCATCACCTACCGCTGCGACAGCGGCCGCGCCGTGACGGCCAGCTACCCGGATACGGACACCGCGACGGTGGATTACCAAGGCACGCGCCACGCCATGCAGATCGCGGTCTCGGCCAGCGGCGCGCGCTATACCGGCGACGGCTACGAATGGTGGACCAAGGGGGCAGAAGGCACGCTGTTTGGCCACAACGCCGACGGCACGACGGGCGAGCGCATCGAGCTATGCGCCCAGCGCTGACGCCGCCGCACTCGCGTGCAGGCAAATGGCCGCCGCCGCGGCGACGTTGAGCGACTCCTCGCCGCCGGGCTGAATGATTCGGATGCGGGCGCTGGCGCGCTGCAGCAGCGCGTCGGACACGCCCTGCCCTTCGTGACCCAGAATCCAGCCACAGGGCCAGGGCAGATTGGTGCGGTGCAGGTGCTCGCCCTGGTGCGAGCTGGTGGCCAGCAGAGGCACGCGCAGCGCATGGATCGCCGTCTCATCCAGCCCCTCGACCAGGCGCAGCGCAAAGTGCGCGCCCATGCCGGCGCGCAGCACCTTGGGCGACCACAGCGCCGCCGTGCCCTTGAGCGCCGCGATCTGCGTGAAGCCGAAGGCCGCCGCACTGCGCAGGATGGAGCCGGCGTTGCCCGCGTCCTGCAACCGGTCGAGCACCACCGTGGGCGCGTCCGGCTGCAGGCTGCCTGCAACGGGCAGGTCGAGCACAGAACCCATGCCGGCCGGCGACGGCAGCGCGCTGATGCCGGGCCACAGCGCATCGGCGACGACGACGCAGCGCGCCGCCGCCTGCGCCATGGCCGCGGGCGCGCTGTCCCACAACGACTCGGCAAACACCGCGATCGCCGGGCGCCGGCCGCGCGCCAGCGCTGCACTGCACAGGTGCTCACCCTCCAGCCAGACTCGGCCCTGCTTGCGGTAGGCAGTGGTGTCCTGCGCCAGGCGGCGCAAGTCCTTGAGCAGGGCGTTGTCGCGCGACGCGATGAAAGTGGGTTGGGCTGCAGTCATGGGCGCCCGATGATAAGCCGCGCCACTGGCGCGAACGAGCGGCGGTGCTCCTGGCACGGGCCATGCTGCTGCAGCGCCTGCAGGTGAGCGGCCGTGCCATAGCCCTTGTGGCGGTCAAAGCCGTACTGCGGGCAGCGCGCGTGCAATTGCAGACACCAGCGGTCGCGCGCCACCTTGGCCAGGATGGACGCCGCCGAGATGGCCGCCACCCGCGCGTCGCCCTTGACGATGGCCTGCGCCGGCATGGTCAGCGGCGGTAGGCGGTTGCCGTCGACCAGCACCTGCTGGGGCACAGTAGCCAGACCTTCGACCGCGCGGCGCATTGCCAGCATCGTCGCCTGCAGGATGTTGAGCGTGTCGATCTCGGCCACGCTGGCCTGGGCGATGCTGCAGGCCAGCGCGCGGGCCTGGATCCGCTCGAACAGCGCTTCGCGGCGCGCCGCGCTCAAGGCCTTGGAGTCGTTCAATCCCTCGATCGGCCGCTGCGCATCGAGGATGACGGCCGCGGCAAACACCGGCCCCGCCAGCGGGCCGCGGCCGGCTTCGTCCACGCCGGCCACCAGCCCCTCGGGCACCGGCCAGTCAAATACGGCTTGTCCGGCCATTGGTCACCCCAGCAGCTGCGCCACCGCATCGGCAGCAAGCGCCGGCGTGTCGCGCCGCAGGCTGTAGTGCAGCTCGCCAAAGCGCTGTTGCAGCTGCTGCAGGCGGGCATTGCCGGCCTGCACGTCGTCCAGCCACTGCAGTACCGCGTCGGCCAGCGCCCGGGGCGTGGCCGCGTCCTGCAGCAGCTCGGGCACGACGAAGTCGCGGCACAGGATATTGGGCAGGCCCACCCAGGGCTGCAGCTTCTTGCGCTGCATCAGCCGCCAGCTGAGCGGGTGCATGTGGTAGCCGATCACCATCGGCCGCTGGAACAGCGCGGCCTCCAGCGTGGCCGTGCCACTGGCAATCAAGGTCACGTCGCAGGCGGCCAGCACGTCGTGCGACTGGCCGGCGACGATGCGCAGGCTGTCCGCCACAGCGCATTCGCGCGCCAATTCTTCGATGCGCGCGCGCAGCGCCGGCACCGCGGGCACGACCATCTGCAAACCCGGCCGCTCCTGCGCCAGCAGCCGCGCGGCCTGGAAGAACGGGCGGGCGATGTAGGCCACCTCGGCGCGGCGGCTGCCGGGCAGGACGGCCAGCACCGGCGCGTCGTGGTTCAAGCCCAGCCGGGTGCGGGCGGCGGCGCGGTCGGGCTCAAAAGGGATGACGCCCGCCAGCGGATGGCCGACGTAGGTGGCTGCAATGCCGTGCTCGGCCAGCAGCGCGGGCTCGAACGGGAACAGGCACAGCACGTGGTCGGCCGCTGCACGGATTTTCTCGATGCGCTCGGGCCGCCAGGCCCAGATCGACGGGCAGACGAAGTGAACCGTCTTGATGCCGGCGGCGCGCAGGCCCTGCTCCAGGCCCAGGTTGAAGTCGGGCGCGTCGACACCGATGAACACGTCGGGGCGCTCCTGCAACAGGCGCGCGCGCAGCTGCTTGCGGATCTGCACGATGCCCCACAGCCGGCGCACCAGCTCCAGGCTGTAGCCGTGCACGGCCAGGCGCTCGCTGTCCCACCAGGCGTCGAAGCCCTGCGCCGCCATGCGCGGCCCACCAATGCCCATGCTGGCGACGGTGCTCCAGCGCTGGCGAAGGCCGCCCAGCAGCAGGCTGGCCAGCAGATCGCCCGAGGTCTCGCCGGCCACCATGGCCACGCGCGGCGCCTGGCCTGGTGGGCGCATGGAGTCCATCAGCGCGCGATGCCGCGGCGCGAGGCGGCGACAAAGCCGTGCAGCAGCTCGATATCGCCCGCCGCGCCCGGGTAGTCGCCCGTCAGCGCGACAATGCGCGCGAGCGCCGCCTCCAGCGTCAGGCCGTGGCGATACAGCAGGCGGTAGGCCTGCTTGAGCGCCGCCTGGCGCTCGGCCGAGAAGCCGCGCCGGCGCAGCCCCTCGCTGTTGAGGCCGCGTACCGCCAGCGGATTGCCGTCGACCATGACGAAGGGTGGCACGTCCTGCGAGATGTGGCTGGCAAAGCCGGCCATCGCGTGCGCGCCGACATGGGTGAACTGGTGCACCCCGGTCAGCCCGCCAATGATGACGTGGTCGCCCACGTGCACATGGCCGGCCAGCGTGGCGTTGTTGGCCAGAATGGTCTGGTTGCCGACGACGCAGTCATGCGCGATGTGCACATAGGCCATGATCCAGTTGTCGTCGCCGATCGTGGTCACGCCCAGGTCTTGCGCGGTGCCGGTGTTGAAGGTGCAAAACTCGCGAATCGTGTTGCGGTTGCCGATCACCAGCCGCGTGGGCTCGCCGGCATATTTTTTGTCCTGCGGCTGGGCGCCCAGCGACGCGAACTGGAAGATCTGGTTGTCCTCGCCGATCGTCGTGTGGCCCTCGATCACGCAGTGCGCGCCGACCGTGGTGCGCGCGCCGATGGCTACATGCGCGCCAATGACCGCATAGGGCCCGACGGTGACGCTGGCGTCGATCCGCGCCTGCGGATCGACGATGGCCGTGGGGTGGATCAGGCTCACGTCGCCGCGCCGCCTCAGCTGCCCACGTGGCGCATGGTGCACATCAGCTGGGCCTCGGCCGCCACCTCGTCGCCTACGCGGCCGACGGCGTTGAAACGCCAGATGCCGCCGCGCACGCGGTCGATGTTGACGTCCAGGATCAACTGGTCGCCCGGCTCCACCGGGCGCTTGAAGCGCGCACCATCGATACCGACGAAGTAATAGATGTTGCTCTCGTCGGGCACCTGGCCCATGGCGTCGAACGCCAGCAGGCCCGCGGCCTGGGCCAGCGCTTCGAGGATCAGCACCCCGGGCATGACCGGGCGGCCGGGAAAGTGGCCGGTGAAAAACGGCTCGTTGAAGGTGACGTTCTTGATGGCCCGGATGCTCTTGTTGCGCTCGAGCTCGACCACCTTGTCCACCAGCAAAAACGGGTAGCGATGCGGCAGTTGCTTGAGGATGTAGTGGATGTCCATCATTGTGGTCGCGGCGGTGTCGTGTTCTTGCATAGGTGTTCCAGGGCCTTGACGCGTTCGCGCAGCCGGTACAGCTGGCGCAGCGTGGCGGCGTTTTTCTCCCACTGGGCATTGTCGTCCATCGGAAACACGCCAGTGTAATGGCCGGGGCGGTTGATCGAGTGCGTCACGACCGTGTTCGTCGAGACGTGCACGTGGTCGGCAATGCGCAGATGGCCGATGATGGACGCGGCCCCCGCAATCTGGCAATGTGCGCCGATGTGCGTGCTGCCGGCAACGGCCGAGCAGCCGGCCATGGCGGTATGGCGGCCGATGTGCACGTTGTGCGCAATCTGGATCAGGTTGTCGAGCTTGACGCCGTCCTCGATCACGGTGTCGTCGAGCGCGCCGCGGTCGATGCAGGTGTTGGCGCCGATCTCCACGTCGTCGCCGATGCGCACCGCGCCCAGCTGGGCGATCTTGACCCATTCGCCCTGGTGTGGCGCAAAGCCGAAACCGTCGGCGCCAATCACCACGCCCGGATGGATGATGCAGCGTGCGCCAATGCGACAGCGCGCGCCCACGCTCACGCGCGAGGCGAGCACAGTCTGCGCGCCGATCACCGCGCCCTGCTCGACCACGCACAGCGGCCCGATGCTGGCGCTCGCGTCGACCTGGGCGTCTGGGTGGACGACGGCGCTCGGGTGGATGCCCGGCTGCGCAGCCTGGCCCTGGGCGCGCGCCCACAGCTGGGTGAGGCGCGCAAAGTACAGATAGGGCTCGTCGGTGACGATGGCCGCGCCACGCTCCAGTGCCTGCGCGCGCAGGGCCGGCGCGACGATGACGCAGGCCGCGCGCGACTGCGCCAGTTGCGCCTGGTAGCGCTGGTTGTTCAGAAAGCTCAGCTCAGCGGGGCCGGCGCTGTCCAGCGGCGCAATGCCCTCGATGCGCAACCCGGGGGCCGCGCCCTCCAGGCTGCCGCCCAGGGCATCGACGATGTCGGTCAGCAGCAATCCCACGGTTCAGCCGTTTGCAGCGCGCGGTGCGAACAACGGCTTATTTGCCGCCATTCATCGCCTTGAGCACCTTGTCGGTGATGTCGTGCTTGGGGTTGATGTAGACCGCTTCCTGCAGGATGACGTCGTAGTTCTCCGCCTCGGCTACTTGCTTGACGACCTTGTTGGCGTGGTCGAGCACCTGCGACAGCTCCTCGTTCTTGCGTGCGTTCAGGTCTTCCTGAAACTCACGGCGCTTGCGCTGGAAGTCGCGATCTTGCTCGACCAGCTGGCGCTGGCGCGTGTTGCGCTGGTTCTCGGACATGGTCGGCGCGTCGCGCTCGAACTTCTCGGTGGCCGACTTGAGCGCATTGCCCTGATCGACCAGTTCCTTCTCGCGGCGCGAGAACTCCTGCTCCAGCTTGGTTTGCGCAGCCTTGGCGCCATCGGCCTCGCGGAAGATGCGGTCGGTGTTGACGAAGCCGGCCTTGAAGCTTTGCGCCTGCGCGGCCAGCGGAGCGGCCAGCGACAGAGCGCCCACCAGGGCGGCAACCAGGGTGATGTGGCGGGTAAGGTGTTTCATCAGAAAGCGGTACCGATTTGGAATTGAAATTTCTGCAGCCTGTCGCCTTCCTTTTTACGGATGGGCGTGGCGAAAGCCAGGCGCAGAGGGCCAAGGGGAGAGATCCAGCTGATGCCCACGCCAGTGGAGGCGCGCATCTCGTTGGCACGGATGGGATCGTTCTCGCCGAAGACGCTGCCGACGTCGACGAAGGCGAACCAGCGCAGCGTCTTGTCGTTGCCGGTGCCTGGCAGCGGCGCGATCAGCTCGGCGTTGAAGACGGCCAGCTTGGCGCCTCCGAGGTAGGAATAGTTGTCGGGCGAGCACACGGGACTGCCGTCCACGCCCTGGTAGCAGGTCTCGCGCGGCCCCAGGCTGCCCTGGTCGAAGCCGCGCACCGAGCCCAGGCCGCCGGCGTAGAAGTTCTTGAAGATGGGGTATTTGTTGCCTCCCAGCCCCTTGCCCCAGCCCAGCTCGGTGTTGAAGGCCAGCGTCACTGCCTTGGTCACCGGCCAGTACTGCTGGAACTGGTAGTTGGCCTTGACGTACTTCATGTCGCCAGCCACGGACCAGTCGGCATTCAGGCGCTGGTAGCGGCCTTCGGTCGGCGCCAGCGCGCTGTCGCGCGAATCGCGCCCCCAGCCCAGCGTCAGCGGAATCGCGGTGTTGCTCTTGCCCGCGTACTCCTTGTACTGCCACGGCAGGTACACGCCGCGCTCGATGCGCGTCTGCTCGAAGCCCGCGCCCAGGTAGATCGTGTCCAGCTCGCTCATCGGCACGCCAAAACGCACCGACGCGCCCTTGGAGACGATCTTGTACATGTCGCTGGTGCCGATCTTCTCGTCGTCGATGTAGTACGAATACGGGCGCGAGGTGCGGTAGTACAGGTCGAAGGTGCGCGAGATGCCGTTCTGCGTGAAGTACGGGTCGGTCGTCGAGAAGACGATGGTGCGGTTGTACTTGCTGGTGTTGACGTCCACGCCCAGGTAGTTGCCCGAGCCGAACACGTTCTCCTGCTTGATGCCGAACGACAGCGTGACTTTCTCGGCGCTGGAGAAGCCCGCGCCCAGCTGCACCGAGCCAGTGGGCTTTTCAACGACGTTGATCATCAGGTCGACCTGGTCGGGCGCGCCGGGCACGTCCTGCGTCTGCACGTCGACCTCGGTGAAAAAGCCCAGGCGGTCGACACGGTCGCGCGAGAGCTTTATCTTGTCTCCGTCGTACCAGGACGCCTCGTACTGGCGGAACTCGCGGCGGATCACTTCATCGCGCGTGCGGTTGTTACCGCTCACGTGGATGCGGCGCACGTAGGCTCGGCGCGACGGCTCGGCGCGCAGCACCAGCGCGACGCGGTTGTTCTCGCGGTCGATCTCGGGAACGGCCTCGACATGCGCGAAGGCAAAGCCGAAATTGGCGAAGTGGTCGGTAAACGCCTTGGTCGTCTCGGCCACCTTGTCGGCGTTGTAGGGCTGGCCCGGCGCGATGGTGATGAGCGACTTGAACTCGTCGTCGCGGTTGAGGTAGTTGCCCTCCAGCTGCACACCGGAGACGACGTAGCGGTTGCCCTCGGTCACGTTGATCGTGATCGAGATCGACTGCTTGTCCGGCGAGATCGCCACCTGCGTCGAATCGACGCGGAACTCCAGGTAGCCGCGCGCCAGGTAGTACGAGCGCAACGACTCCAGGTCGGCATTGAGCTTGGAGCGCGCATAGCGGTCGCTCTTGGTGTACCAACTCATCCAGCCGCCGGTGTCCTGGTCGAACAGGCCGGTCAGCGTCGACTCGCTGAACGCGTGGTTGCCGACGACGCGGATGTCCTTGATGCGCGCAGGCGCGCCCTCGGTCACGGTGAAGGTGAGGTTGACGCGGTTGCGCTCGATCGGCGTCACCGTGGTCACCACCTCGGCGCCGTACAGGCTGCGGTTGATGTACTGGCGCTTGAGCTCCTGCTCGGCGCGGTCGGCCAGCGCCTTGTCGAATGGCCGGCCCTCGGTCAGGCCGATGTCGCGCATCGCCTTCTTGAGTGCGTCCTTGTCGAACTCCTTGGTGCCGGCGAACTCCACGTCGGCAATCGTCGGGCGTTCCTCAACGACCACGACCAGCACGTCGCCCGTAGCCTCCAGGCGTACGTCCTTGAACAGCCCCAGCGCAAACAGCGCGCGAATGGCGGCGGCGCCCTTCTCGTCGTTGTACTCGTCGCCCACGCGCAGCGGCAGCGACGCGAACACCGTGCCGGGCTCGACCCGCTGCAGGCCCTCGACGCGAATGTCCTGCACCTTGAAAGGCTGCAGCGCCCAGGCGGCCTGGGCCGCAAACACCATGGCGGCGAGGGCCGTGGCCGCGCGCACGCCCAATCGTTTGGAATGAGGTTTCATGGATGAAGCGAAAGCCACCAGGGCAAACAAAAAGCCTGCGGCGTGCAATTAGCCAAAGAGCCGATTGAAATCGTTGAATAGTGCAATGGACATCATCAGCAGCAGCACGGCGATGCCCCCTCGTTGCAGGCGCTCGATCCACGCGTTGGAGACGCCGTGGCCGGTCGCTGCCTCCCAAAGATAATACATCAGGTGCCCCCCATCCAGAACCGGGATCGGCAGCAGATTGAGCACGCCCAGGCTCACGCTGATCAATGCCATGAAGGCCAGGTATTGCGCCAGCCCCATGCTGGCCGAGCGCCCGGCGTAGTCGGCAATCGTCAGCGGCCCGCTGAGGTTCTTGACCGATGCCTGGCCGACCACCATGCGCCCGATCATGCGCAGCGTCAGCGCCGACACCTCCCAGGTGCGCTGGGCGCCCTTGGCGATGCCCTGCCACGGGCCGTAGCGCACCGTGGTCATCGATGGCGGCTGGCCCACATAGGCGCCAATGCGGCCCACGTAGGCGTCGCCGTCGCGCTGCAGCTCGGGCAGCACGTCCAGGTCGATGACCTGCCCGCCGCGCTCGACGCGCCAGGCCTGCGCCAGCGGCTGGCCGGCGCGCACGCTTGCGCGGATCAGCGCGCGCAGCTGCTGCGCGTCGCCCACGTCGGCGTCGCCCACGCGCAGCACACGGTCGCCCGCATGCAGGCCCGCACGCTCTCCGGCGCCGCCGGCCATCACCTCGCCGAGCACCGGCGGGCTGTAGGGCGCAAGCAAACCGATGCGCTGGTACAGCTGGTCGTCGGCCTCGCCGGGGCCGATGTGCGATGTCTGCAGCACCACCTCGCGGCGCGCCGCGCCGGCTTCGGTCTCATACTCCAGGCGCATGTCCTCGCCGCGCAGCGCCGCCTGCGCCAGCTTCCAGCGCAGGTCGTCGAACGACGCCACCGGCTCGCTGGTGCTGCTGCCGCCCATGGTCGCGGCAATGACGTGCTCGCCACCCTGCAGGCCGGCCTGCGCAGCAATCGAGCCGGCGGCGGGGCGCGCCAGCCAGGCCTGGGGTTCGGGTACGCCCATCCAGTTGACCACGCTGTAGAGCACCACGGCCAGCAGCAGATTGGCCAGCGGCCCGGCGGCGACGATGGCCGCGCGCTTGCGCAGCGGCTGGTTGTTGAACGCCAGGTGGCGCTGCGCGGGCGGTACCGGCGCCTCGCCCTCGTCGAGCATGCGCACGTAGCCGCCCAGCGGAATGGCGCCGACGACGAACTCGGTGTCCGCCCCCTTGCGCTGCCAGCGCAGCAGCGGGCGGCCAAAGCCGACCGAGAAGCGCAACACCTTGACGCCGCAGGCGACGGCCACGCGGTAGTGGCCGTATTCGTGCACGGCGATCAACACGCCCAGCGCAACGACGAACGCGACGATGGTCAGAAGCATGGCGGGCAGTTGTTGGAGGTCAAGCGGTATCAAGCCCGTATGGATCAAGGGCGCGCGCGCCAGTTCCCCACACGGCGCCTGTTCAGGCGTCGGCCGCCGTGGCCGTCACTTCGACCGCAGCTGCTGCGGCAGGCGTGGGCGCCTTGAACAGGGCCGCGACCTTGCGCCGCGGCTTGATGTTGGCCGACAGGCCGGCGCGCGTGGCCACCCTGGGTGCCGCTTCCCAGCCGGGCTGATCCGCCGCCGCGCTGGGCTCGTAGGGGCGGTCGAAGAAGGGGTCGCGCGCCGTCGGTGCGCGGTGGTAGGTGCTGCCGCCGCTGCTGCGCGCGCCGCGTCGGGCGGCGCCGCCTCGCTCGTCGTCGCCCCAGCTGCGCCGGCTGTCGTGCGAGCGCCCGCGTGGGCGCTCGCCGTCGAGCGCCAGCGCTTCGACCTCGATTTTTTTCTTGATCAGCTTCTCGATCTCGGCGACCGAGCGCGCGTCGCTGCTGGCCACCAGCGTCACCGCCAGGCCCGAGGCTCCGGCGCGGCCGGTGCGGCCGATGCGGTGCACATAGTCCTCGGCGTTGAACGGCACGTCGTAGTTGAAGACCGCCGGCACGTCCTTGATGTCCAGGCCGCGCGCGGCGACGTCGGTGCACACCAGCAGGTCGACCTCGCCGGCCTTGAAGGCTTCCAGCGCCTTCAGGCGCTCGTCCTGGCTCTTGTCGCCGTGCAGCGCCGCGGTTTTCAGCCCGTCGCGCTCCAGCGCCCGCGCCAGGCGCGCGCAGCCAAGCTTGCTGTTGACGAAGATGAAGGCCTGCTTGAGCGCTCGATCCTTCAGGATCTGGCGCACCGCGCGGCGCTTGTCGTCATCCTGGGCGCTGAAGAAACGCTGCTCGACGGTGGACGCGGTCTCGTTGGGACGCGCGACCTCAATGGTCACCGGATCCTGCAGATAGCTCTTGGCCAGGCGCTTGATCTCGGGCGAGAAGGTGGCCGAGAACAGCAGCGTGGTGCGCTCCTTGGGCAGGTAGCTGAGGATGCGCTGCAGGTCGGGCAGGAAGCCGATGTCGAGCATGCGGTCGGCCTCGTCCAGCACCACGTATTCGACCTGGTTGAGGATGGCGTTCTTGGCCTCGATGTGATCGAGCAGCCGCCCGGGCGTGGCCACCAGCACCTCGACACCTTTCTTCAGCTCCAGCGTCTGCGGCTTCATGTCCATGCCGCCAAAGACGACGGCGGAGCGCAGCTTGGTGTACTTGGCGTACTGGGCCACCTGCTGCGCGACCTGGTCGGCCAGCTCACGCGTGGGCAGCAGCACCAGCGCGCGCACCGGGTGGCGCGCTGGCGATGCAGAGCTGTTTTCGTGCTTGAGCAGGCGCTGCAGCAGCGGCAGCGAGAACGCCGCCGTCTTGCCGGTGCCGGTCTGGGCTGCGCCCATCACGTCCTTGCCCGTCAGCACCACAGGGATCGCCTCGGCCTGGATGGGCGTCATGTTCTCGTAGCCCATGTCGGCCACGGCGCGCTGCAGCGGATCCGCCAGCGCAATCGAAGAGTAGGGTTGTGTCATGAACCCGTGATTGTCGCATTGCAACAAAAAACCGGCAAATTCTTCCGCAACACGATGGGAAAGCGTCTGCCGCGCACGCAGTCGTGCCGCCGGCTATTGCCTGGTTTCGAGGAAGCGAAACGGCTCGGCCGCCTGAAAGTGCGCGAGCGCATCGCCCGCGTACACCCTGGACTGGTTCGGCCCCAGATCCAGTTTCAGGGTCTTGCCGGTTTCGGCCGAGAAATCGACCTTGCGGGTGTCGACCCAAAAGGTGTTGGGCGTGACCGCCGACTCGAAAAAGTAGAGTCCGCGCTTGTGATCCGCCACGGTGCGCCAGCGTGTCGACGAGATGTTGGGCTGATCCGGCGTGTTGATGCCAAACGGCACCGAGACGTTGCGGATCACGCTGAACGCGGTGGCCACGGCCACATCGGGCAGCAAATCCCTGGGCACCGCATCCATGTAGAACTTGGCGCGCGCAAAGCGGTCGGCCGCGCGGTTGGTGCCGGGCAAAAACACCGTGCCGCCGATGTTCTTCCAGTACTGCTCCAGCGCCAGCTGCTCGTCGAACGTGGGCGAATTGGTCATCACGTTGTAGTCGCGGCTGTGGTGGATGACCGGCCTGCCCTTGATGTATTCGACGATGGCGCTGTCGCCCGTGGCGTCCGACAGCGACAGGTGCAGCGTCGCCAGGCGCTGCTCGCCGGGCACCTTGTCGGTCACCACGACGAACGGTTCTTGGCGCAGCGCCGCCACCGCCTCGGCCACGGTGGCGAAATTGTCGAGTGCGTATTGCGCCCACAGCGAGAGGCTGAGCGTTCTCTTGCCAGCGGTCTCGACCGGGTATTCGGATTCCACCAGCCACAACAGATTGGCGCTCAGGCCCTTCTCGTTCAAGCCGTCGGTGGTGGCGATGTCGTAGCCGGTCGCCACTACGCTGCCATAGCGCGAAGTCCACTCGACCGAGGCCGGGCCGGCCGCACCGTTGCGCCGGGTGCCGCGCGGCAAAATCCACAGGTTGGTGCCCACATCGACCTTCCAGTCCATCGAACGCGTGGTGATGACCTGTCCGTCGTCGCCCAGGTAGACCGCACGCGTGCAGGCATCAGCCGCCGTGGTGGCCGCGGCTGCAGCCAGCGCACACAATGCAAAAATCCAACGCAGTGATTGCTTGTTCATCGAGTCTCCCGACGTCATAAAGGAAAACGCGCCCGAAAGCGCCCGCGCGCTCCGGACATGTCGCCCGGTATTTCACCAACCCTGTCACCGAGATGCGCCGCTCGCCCTTAGAGCGTGTTTACGCTCTTACAACGCGGCGGCGTTGAAGGTGTCGCACGACTGCACGCTGCCCGACCGGTAGCCCTGGTTGAACCAGCGCACGCGCTGCGCGCTGCTGCCGTGGGTGAAGGCGTCGGGGCGCACGGTGCCAGTCTGCTGGCGCTGCAGCGTGTCGTCGCCAATCTGTTGCGCCGCATTCAGCGCCGACTCAATGTCGCCCTGCTGCAGCCAGCCGCGTGCCTGCTGCGAGTGCTGCGCCCACAGGCCGGCGTAGCAGTCGGCCTGCAGTTCAAGGCGCACCGACAGGGCATTCTGCTCACGCTGGCTGATGCGCCCGCGCATCGAATCGACCTTGGCCGTCGTACCCAGCAGGGTCTGCACGTGATGGCCGACCTCGTGAGCGATGACGTAGGCGCGGGCGAACTCGCCCGGCGCGCCCAGCTGGCGGCTCATGGTGTCGAAGAAATCCATGTCCAGGTAGACCTTGTGATCGCCCGGGCAGTAGAACGGCCCCATCGCGCTTTGACCCGTGCCGCAGGCCGTGGGAGTGGCGCCGCGAAACAGTACCAGGCGAGGAGCCTGGTAGCGCGCGCCGCCCTGCGTAAAAATCTGGCCCCAGACGTCTTCGGTCGACGCCAGCACCGTCGAGACAAAGGCCGCCTGGCGGTCGTCCTGCGGAGGTTGCTGTGCCGGGCCCTGCTGCACCTGGGGCGCGCCCTCGCCCGACAGCATGCCGATGGTGGTCAGCGGATTGATGCCGAACACGCCCCAGCCGACCAGCGCGATCACGATGGTGCCGATGCCGATCGAGCGCCCGCCCAGGCCACGCCCTCCGCCGCTGGCGCGGCGGTCTTCGACGTTGTCGGATTGGCGGTTGCCTTCCCAGCGCATGGCCGTGCTCCGTGTAGATGGGGGCGGTGCGTCAGGTGCGCGGCAGCGTCACACCGTGCTGGCCCTGGTATTTGCCGCCGCGGTCCTTGTAGCTGACTTCGCAGGGCTCGTCGCCCTGGAAGAACAGCACCTGGGCGCAGCCCTCACCCGCGTAGATCTTGGCCGGCAGCGGCGTGGTGTTGCTGAATTCGAGCGTCACATAGCCTTCCCACTCGGGCTCGAACGGCGTGACGTTGACGATGATGCCGCAGCGCGCGTAGGTGCTCTTGCCCAGGCAGATGGTCAGCACGTCGCGCGGGATGCGGAAATACTCGACGGTGCGCGCCAGCGCGAAGCTGTTGGGCGGAATGATGCAGGAGTCGCCCTCGAAATCGACGAAGCTTTTCTCGTCGAAGTTCTTCGGGTCGACCACGGTGCTGTGGATGTTGGTGAAGACCTTGAACTCACGCGCGCAGCGGATGTCGTAGCCGTAGCTGCTTGTGCCGTAGCTGATGATTTTCTGGCCGTCGGCCTGGCGCACCTGGCCGGGCTCGAAAGGCTCGATCATGCCGTGCTCGGCCGCCATGCGGCGTATCCATTTATCGCTCTTGATGCTCATCGGGTCAGACTCCTGGCGCGCATTCTGCCATGCGGCCTGCGCGCGCCAGGCGAAAACGCCGCTGTCCGGGCATCACGGCGCCACCGGCGCGCCGCCCTCGTACCAGCGCTTGAACAGGTCGACCTCCTCGGACGTGAGCGCGTCCGGGTTGCCGAACGGCATCTTGCGCAGCTGCACGACCTGTTGGTAGATCTGCTGGGCGTGGCTCTTGACGTCCTCGGGCGTGTCGAACTTGACGCCTTTTTGCTGGATCGTCGCCTGGCTGTGGCAAACCAGGCAGTGCTGCTGCATCAGGTCGTGGATCTGCGCATAGCCCACCGGCTCGCCACTGGCGGCCAGCGCCGGCTGCGGCGCGGGCTTGAGCCACGCCAGCACGCCCAGCAGCACCGCGATGCCCACGGCCGCATAGGGCCAGGGATGCGGATTGCGGCCAAGCTTGAAGCCGTGGCGCATCACGAAGAACTGGCGGATCGCCGCGCCGGCGAACATCATCAGGATCAGCACCAGCCAGTTCTGGCCATGGTTGTAGAGCCAGCCGTAGTGCGTCGACAGCATGGCGAACAGCACCGGCAGCGTGAAATAGGTGTTGTGCACGCTGCGCTGCTTGCCGCGCTTGCCATGGATGGGGTCGACCGGCTGGCCGGCCTTGAGCGCCGCCACCACCTTGCGCTGGCCAGGAATGATCCAGAACAGCACGTTGGCGCTCATCGCGGTGGCCAGCATCGCGCCCATCAGCAAAAACGCCGCCTGGCCGGGAAAGAGGTGGCAGGCGAGGTAAGCGGCGATGCACACCAGCACCAGGACCAGCGCGCCGACGGTGGCGTCGCCATGTTCTTTTTGGCCCCAGATGCGGCAGATCGCGTCATACGCCAGCCAGAACACGGCGAGGAAGGCCAGCGCCGCGACCACGGCCATGGCTGGCGACATGATGGGGTTGGACGGGCTGACCAGGTAGATGCCGGCGTTCCACAGATAGGAGACCGCCAGCAGCGCAAAGCCCGACAGCCAGGTGGTGTAGCTCTCCCAGTAGAACCAATGCAGATGGTCGGGCAGCCTGGGCGGCGAGACGTTGTACTTGACCGGGTGGTAGAAGCCCCCGCCGTGCACCGCCCACAACTCACCGGTCACGCCGTCGCGGCGCATCTTCTCGTCAACCGGCGGCGTCAGGCTGCTGTCGAGAAAGACGAAGTAGAAAGAGGAGCCAACCCAGGCAATGGCGGTGATGACGTGCGTCCAGCGCAGCAGCAGATTGGCCCAGTCGAGCAGATAGCTTTCCATGGTGTTTCGCGCTTGTGTGCTGCTCACCACCGCGGGGCGCTCTGAGCAGGGGAATCGGCCGCGCATGGAGACCCGTCTGCTCTCCCGCTCCGCTGCGACCATAATTTGTGAACTCAAAGTGTATACAAATTACCGAACCGGTATTTCAGGGTTGACCCGCATCAGCAACTGTGCCGCCACGGCCACGGCAATCACCTCGGGCTGCTTGCCGCTGATGCCGGGCACGCCGATCGGGCAGGTCACCTGCTCCAGCTCGGCCCCGGTGTAGCCGCGCGCCTCCAACCGATGGCGAAACGTCGCCCACTTGGTCTTGCTGCCGATCAGGCCAATGAACGGCAGGTCGCTCTGTCGGCGTTGGCGCTGCAGGCAGGCGGCGACGATGTCCAGATCCTCGGCGTGGCTGAAGCTCATGATCAGCACCATCGAGCCGCTCGCCAGGTCGGCGACCGCCGCCTGCACCGGATCGGAATGCTCGCACTGCACCGAATCGGGCAGCTGTGGCGGAAAGATCTCGTCGCGGCTGTCGACCCAGGTGATCGCGAACGGCAGCGGCGTGAGCACGCGCATGATGGCGTGGCCGACATGGCCGCCGCCAAACAGCGCCAGCGGATGGCCTGGCGCGGCCAGTTCGCGGCGCAGCCGCTCGATGTCGCCCGCCTGCACGCATTCATAGTGCAGCGTGACCACGCCGCCGCAGCACTGCCCCAGGCTGGGGCCGAGCGCCTGCCGCACCAGCGGCGCGCGCGCGCCCTGCCCGGCCAGGTACGCGTCCAGGCGCTCGCGCGCCTCGCGCATGGCCTGCAGTTCCAGATGGCCGCCGCCAATGGTGCCGATCAGCACCTCGGGGTCGCTGGCGGCAATCGCCATCCAGGCGCCCACCTCGCGCGGCACCGAGCCCTTGCCCGCGTGCACCCGCACCAGGCATGCCGGCCCCTGCGCCAGCGCTTGCAGCAGTTGCTGCAGCGCGGTGACTGCCAGGGCATTCATGTCCATGAGAAGCACGGCTCAGGAGCCGCGGTAGGTGGAGTAGCTCCAGGGGCTGACCAGCAGCGGCACGTGGTAATGCTGGTCGGCGTGGGCAATGCCGAAATCCAGGTTCACCCGGCCCAGGAAGTTGGGCTCGGGCAGCTGCACGCCCCTGGCCTTGAAGTAGGCTGCCACGTCGAAGGTCAGCCGGTAGGTGCCGGTGCGCAGGCTGTCGTCGCCGAACAGCGGCGCGTCGGTGCGGCCGTCGTGGTTGAGCACCAGGCGCTTGACCAGCGTGGCGTCGTCGCCGTCGGTGGCGTACAGCGCCACCGCCATGCCGGCCGCGGGGCAGCCGTGCATGGTGTCCAGAACGTGGGTACTCAGGCCCATGGTGTCGTCTCCTGTCTTGGGGTTGCAAATTAAAGTGTATACAAATCTTGTACTCGCTTGGCATGGAGGCATCGGTCGTTTACCCTGCCCGCTCCCACCGACAACCCGAGGAGACAAGCATGACTTTGCGCAGCACATTGCTGGCCGCCAGCGTCGCGCTGGCGCTGGCCAGCCTGGCCGGCTGCACCAGCACCGCCCCGTCGTCCCAGGCCGCCGCCCCCGCCGTCGTCCAAAGCAGCGCCGCCCAGGCGGCAGCAGCGGCCTACGACTTCGACATGGACATTTTCCACTCGGTGGTGGCGCACAACGGCATGGTGGCCAGCGAGCAGGCGCTGGCCTCGCGCATCGGGCTGGACACGCTCAAGGCCGGGGGCAACGCGGTCGACGCGGCCGTCGCGATGGGCTTTGCGCTGGCCGTGGCGCTGCCCAATGCGGGCAACATCGGCGGCGGCGGCTTCATGGTGGTGCATGACGCGAAGACCGGGCGCGACGTGGCGCTGGATTTTCGCGAAGTGGCGCCGCAGGGCGCGCACCGCACCATGTACCTGGACGCGCAGGGCAAGGTGATCGACGGCAAGTCGCTCTATACCCACTACGCCGTCGGCGTTCCCGGCACCGTTGCCGGCCTGGCGCACGCGCTGCAGCGCTGGGGCAGCCTGCCGCTGGAGCGCGTCGTCGCTCCGGCCGCCGACCTGGCCGAGAAAGGCTATCCGGTCAGCGAAACCCTGGCCAAGGTGCTCCGCCAGGAGACGAAGACGCTGGCGCCCTGGCCGGCCAGCCAGGCCATCTTCTGGAAGAATGGCGCGCCGCTGCAGCAGGGCGACCTGCTGGTGCAAAAAGACCTGGCCGCCTCGCTGCGCATGATCGGCAAGGAAGGCCCCAAGGCCTTCTACGAGGGCTCAATCGCGCAAAAAATTGCCGCCGAGATGGCGCCGCACGCCGGCGGCATCACGCTGGCCGACCTGAAGAACTACAAGGTGGTCGAGCGCGAACCAGTACGCGGCCACTACCGCGGCTACGAGATCGTCACCATGCCGCCGCCGTCCTCGGGCGGCGCGCACCTGGTGCAGATCCTGAACATGATGCAGCGCTGGCCGATGAAGGACTGGGGCGTCAACAGCGCGCAGAGCATCCACCACATGACCGAGGCGATGAAGCTGGCCTACGCCGACCGCGCCGAGTACCTGGGCGACCCGGACTTCGTCAAGGTGCCGCTCAAGGGCCTGACCTCGATGCGCTACGCCGACCACCTGGCCGCCGGCATCGATCCAGCAAAGGCGCGCCCGGCCCAGTCCATCAAGCCGGGCCAGCCCCAGGCCTACGAGAGCGACCAGACCACGCATTTCTCGGTGGTCGACAAGGCGGGCAACGCGGTGGCCGTCACCTATACGCTGAACACCAACTTCGGCAGCGGCATCGTCGCAGCAGGCACCGGCATCATGCTCAACAACGAGATGGACGACTTTGCCGCCAAGCCCGGCGTGGCCAACGCCTACGGCTTGGTCGGCGGCGACGCCAATGCGGTGCAGGCGGGCAAGCGCCCGCTGTCGTCGATGACGCCCACCATCGCGCTCAGGGACGGCAAGGTGGCGCTGGTCACCGGCAGCCCCGGCGGGCCGCGCATCATCACCACGGTGCTGCAAACCCTGGTCAACATCGTCGACTACGGCATGAACCCCTCTGAAGCCGCCGCCACGCCGCGCTTTCATCACCAGTGGACACCCGACGAGCTGCGCCTGGAGAAAGGCTTTTCCAACGACACGCTGGCGCTGCTGCGCGAGCGCGGACACAAGATCGCCGTCAAGCCCACGATGGGGCGCACGCAGACCATCCAGGTGCGCGAGGGCGTGCTCTACGGCGCGTCCGACCCGCGCAACCCGGACGGGCGCACGCTGGGGTATTGATCCGGCGCGGCCCGGCACGCGCGCCGGGCCGTGGCGGATCGAGCCGGTTGCCGGGAACCTGTTGGCGAGTGCGGGAATGGCTCACAAACACAAACATATATTTACAATAAGTTTCCCATCGCCAACACCTTCCCAGCACCTTGTCTGACGGCCCCACACACCCCACGCAACCCCCAGGCGCCGGCAGGTCTTCCATGCGGGTGCTTGGCCAGGCCCGGCTGCGGCAGGTGCTGACCGCCATTCTTGCCGCCTTCATGCTGCTGGCGGCGATGAACCTGGCCAAGGGCGCCTGGCTGGCCGCCGGCCTGGAGCTGACCACGGTCGCGCTGCTCGTGGCGGCCTATCGCCTCAACGAGCGCCACCGGGCAATGGCCAGCGCCTGGCTGACGCTGGGCTCTCTGCTACTGATGCTGCTGGGGCTGATGGTGGCCGGCCAGGGTTTGTATGACGAAGCCTTCATCGCCTTTCCCGGCCTGCTGCTGTTTGCCAGCATGTTCGGCTCGCACCGGCTCTCGGCCGCGCTACTGGCGGTCATGCTGGCGGCACTGGCCGGCCTGTACGGGGCGCACCAGCTGGGCTTCCTGCCCAGCGTGCCGCACGCGATCGACGCCTCGCGCCCACTGGCGCTGGCCACCATCCTGGTCGCCACCGGCATCTTCGTCATGGTCGTCAAGGCCGACCAGCGCCACCTGCTGGCGCAGCTGGACATCGAAAAGCACGAGCTGATGCGCTCGCACGCCCGCATCGAGGAGCTGGCCTACCGCGACATGCTGACCGGCCTGCCCAACCGCACGCTGGCGCTGCACCGCCTCGACGGCCTGCTGGCCCAGGCGCAGCGCGACCAGACGCTGGTGGGCGTCATGCTCCTCGACCTGGACCATTTCAAAACCATCAACGACGGGCTGGGCCACGCCAGGGCGGACGCGCTGCTGCGCGCCGTGGCCACGCGGCTGCGCGCCTGCGTGCGCCCGGGCGACACGGTGGCGCGGCTGGCAGGCGACGAGTTCGCGGTACTGCTGGGCGGCGTGCGCGACGAGCAGGCGTTCACCACGATCGCCAACAAGCTGCTCGCGCAGTTCGACCAGCCCTTTGCGCTGGACGACATGCCGGTGCACACCAGCTGTTCGCTGGGCATCGCCATCCATCCGCGCGACGGTGGCGACGGCACCACCTTGCTCAAGCACGCCGACCTGGCCATGTCCCAGTCCAAGAGCGCCGGGCGCAACACGTTTCGCTTCTTCGACGAGCAGATGAACGCCAGCCTGGCCGAGCAGCTGCAGCTGAGCGCCGGCCTGCGCAACGCGCTGGAGTGCGGCCAGCTGCAGCTGCACTACCAGCCCAAGATCGACCTGGCCAGCGGGCGCATCACCAGCGCCGAGGCGCTGATGCGCTGGCACCACCCCGAACAGAGTTGGATCTCGCCCGAGCGCTTCATCCCGGTGGCCGAACGCGCCGGAATGATCGAGCAGCTGGGCAACTGGGCGCTGCACCAGGCCTGCACCGACCTGCTGCGCTGGCAGGCGCAGGGGCTGCACGGCATCCGCGTGGCGGTCAACGTCTCGCCGCTGCAGTTTCTGCGCACCGACATGGCGCACACGGTCACCCAGGTGCTGCGCCAGCATGGCGTGACCGCGACATCGATCGAGCTGGAGATCACCGAATCGGTGCTGCTGGGCGACACCGCCCGCCTGAGCCAGACTTTGGATCGGCTGCACGACCTGGGCGTGCAGGTGGCCATCGACGACTTCGGCACCGGCTACTCCAACCTGGCCTATCTGCAGCGCCTGGCGGTACAGCACCTGAAGATCGACCGCTCGTTCACCCGCGACATCGCGCACGAGCCGCAAACGTGCGAGCTGGTGCGCGCCATCATCGAGATGGCGCGCTGCCTGGGCCTGCGCACCGTGGCCGAGGGCGTCGAAGACGCGCCCACGCAGCAACTGCTGCAGACGCTGGGCTGCGACGTCGGCCAGGGCTTTCACTGGTCGGCGGCGCTGCCGGCGCAGTCGTTTGCCGACTTCGTTCGCCGCCACCACAGCGCCCTCCAGCCTGCCCTGGCCACGGCGGGCTGACCGCCTGCCTCCTTCCGCCCGCCACCGATGTACTGCGCTGGCGGCTCGGTACAGACCGGGTTTTCCTTGGATTTGCGGTGCACCAAAAGTGTATACACATTTGGTCGCCAGCGCTATCATGGCGCCATGCAAACGACCACCACCAGCCAAATCGTCGAGCAGCTCACGCGCGCCATCATCGAGCACCGCCTGCACCCCGGCACCAAGCTGGCCGAGCAGAAGCTGGCCGATCACTTCGGCGTCTCGCGCACCCTGGTGCGCCAGGCGCTGTTCCAGCTGTCGCAAAACCGGCTGGTGCGCCTGGAGCCGGCGCGCGGCGCCTTCGTCGCCGCACCCACGGCCGAGGAGGCGCGCCAGGTCTTTGCGGTGCGCCGCATGCTGGAGGCCGAGATGACGCGCAACCTGGCCGCCCAGTGCACACCGGCGCAGCTTCGCGCGCTGCGCGACCACGTGGCGCGCGAGCAGGCCGCCGTGGAGCGCGCCGACGTGTCCGGGCGCAGCGAACTGCTGGCCGACTTCCACGTCGCCATGGCGCGGCTGACCGGCAACGAGGTGCTCGCCCAGCTGCTGGGCGAGCTGATCTCGCGCTGCGCGCTGATCGTGCTGATGTACCAGAGCGCCAGCGCCGCCGCACACTCGCACGAGGAGCACGAGGCCATCGTCGACGCACTGGCCGCACGCGACGCCGAGCGCGCGGTGCGCCTGATGGACGAGCACCTGCAGCACGTCGAGGCCAGCCTGGTATACGACCGCGAACAACCGGCCAACGAGCTGTCGCTGGCGCTTTCCTGAAAGTCCCCACCCATGTCCCTGCCCATCTACGACGCCACCGCACCCTACCCCCGCGACCTGCACGGCTACGGCCGCAATCCGCCCCATCCCCACTGGCCAGGCCAGGCGCGCGTTGCGGTGCAGTTCGTGCTCAACTACGAGGAAGGCGGCGAAAACTGCGTGCTGCACGGCGACGCGGCGAGCGAGCAGTTCCTCTCGGAGATGTTCAACCCCGCGGCCTACCCAGCGCGCCACATGAGCATGGAGGGCATCTACGAATACGGAGCGCGCGCCGGCGTGTGGCGCATCCTGCGCGAGTTCGAGCGCCGGGGCCTGCACCTGACCGTCTTCGGCATTGCCAGCGCGCTGCAAAAACACCGAGAGGCCGCCCAAGCCTTCGACGAACTGGGCCACGAAGTGGCCTGCCACGGCCTGCGCTGGATCCACTACCAGGATCTGCCCGAAGCCGTCGAACGCGCCCACATGCAGCAGTGCCTGGATATCTTCGAAGACCTCTATGGCAGCGGCGGCGACCACGGCCTGGGCTGGTACACCGGCCGCGACAGCCCCAACACCCACCGCCTGGTGGCCGACGCCGGGCGCTTTGCCTACGACAGCGATTACTACGGCGACGACCTGCCGTTCTGGATGAAAGTGAGCAAGAGCGACGGCAGCGCCGCGCACCAGCTCATCGTGCCCTACACGTTGGACGCCAACGACATGCGCTTTGCCCTGCCCCAGGGCTACTCGCACGCCGACCCGTTCTTCCAGTACCTGAAGGACAGCTTCGACACGCTCTACGCCGAGGGCGATCCGGACGACCTGAACGCGCCCAAGATGATGAGCATCGGCATGCACTGCCGCCTGCTGGGCCGCCCCGGGCGCATCACCGCGCTGCAGCGCTTTCTGGACTACATCCAGCGCCACGACCGCGTCTGGATCTGCCGGCGCATCGACCTGGCGCGCCACTGGGCCGAGCGCTTCCCCGCACCGCTCTGACCGGCGCTGCCGGCGCCCCATCGACAAGACGACAACGACACCGATAGGAGACATTCCCCGTGGCATTGACCCTGGAACAACTGAACGCAGCCCCGCTCTCCGAAGCCGTGCAACTGCTGGACGGCGTGTACGAGCATTCGCCCTGGATTGCCGAGGCGGCGCTGGCGCGGCGCCCGTTCACCAGTCTGGCGCAGCTCAAATACGCAATGGTACAGGCGCTGGACGCCGCGGGCGAAGAGCGCCAGCTGCAACTGATCCGCGCCCACCCGGAGCTGGCCGGCAAGGCCATGGTCGGTAAGACGCTGACTGCCGAATCGACCAACGAGCAGAACAAGGCCGGGCTGACCGACTGCACGCCAAAGGAGTTCGAGCGCATCCAGCAGCTCAACCAGGACTACAACGCGCGCTTCGGCTTTCCCTTCATCCTGGCAGTGCGCGGCCCGCGCGGGCTGGGCCTGTCCAAGCGGCAAATCATCGACACCTTTGCCCGCCGCCTGGACAACCCCCGGGACTTCGAGCGCGCCGAGGCGCTGCGCAACATCCACCGCATTGCAGAAATTCGGCTCAACGACAAGTTCGACGCCGAGCCCGTGCTCGGCAACGACGTCTGGGACTGGCACGAGCGCCTGGCCCAGCACAGCGATGCCGGCTTTGCCGAACTGGGCCAGCTCACCGTCACTTACCTGACCGACGCCCACCGCGCCTGCGCCCAGCGCATCAGCCACTGGATGCGCGAGGCGGGCTTTGACGAAGTCAGTATTGACGCCGTGGGCAACGTCGTCGGCCGCTACCACCCGGCGCAAGAAGGCGGCAAATACCTGCTTACCGGCAGCCACTACGACACTGTGAGAAACGCCGGCAAGTACGACGGCCGGCTGGGTATCTTCGTGCCAATGGCCTGCGTGCGTGCCCTGGCCCGCGAGAAGCGGCGCCTGCCGTTCGGCATCGAGCTCGTCGCCTTTGCCGAGGAAGAAGGCCAGCGCTACAAGGCGACCTTCCTCGGATCGGGCGCGCTGGTCGGCGACTTCGATCCCGCGTGGCTCGACCAGCAGGACGCGGACGGCATCACGCTGCGCGACGCCATGGTGCATGCCGGCCTGTGCATCGACGACATCCCCAGGCTCAAGCGCGATGCGGCGCGCTACCTGGGCTTCATCGAGGTGCATATCGAGCAGGGCCCGGTGCTCAACGAGCTGGGCATTCCACTGGGCGTGGTCACCAGCATCAACGCCAGCAGCCGCTACCAGTGCCAGGTCACCGGCATGGCCAGCCACGCCGGCACCACGCCAATGGACCTCCGCCGCGACGCCGCGCTGGCCGCCGCCGAGCTTGCGCTGTACGCCGAGCAGCGCGCGCTGCGCGACGTGGGCAGCGTGGCCACCGTCGGCATGCTGCAGGTGCCCAACGGCTCGGTCAACGTGGTGCCGGGGCGCTGCCTGTTCAGCCTGGACATGCGCGCGCCCAGCGACGCGCAGCGCGACGCGCTGGAGGCCGACGTGCTGGCCGAATTTGCCTCCATCTGCCAGCGCCGCGGCCTGCGCTACGAGAGCACGCGCTCGATGCAGGCCAGCGCCGCGCCCAGCAACCCCGTGTGGCAGATGCGCTGGGAGGCGGCCGTGCAGGCACTGGGTCTGCCGCTGCACCGCATGCCCAGCGGCGCCGGCCACGACGCGATGAAGATCCACCAGATGCTGCCCCAGGCCATGCTGTTCGTGCGCGGCGAGAACAGCGGCATCAGCCACAACCCGCTGGAATCGAGCACCGCCGACGACATGCAGCTGGCCGTCGACGCCTTCAGCCATGTCTTGCACCAACTCGCACAGGAAAACCCATGAACACCTACGAACGACTGGACGCCTGGATCGACCAGCACTTTGACGAGCAGATCACGTTTTTGCAGCAGCTGGTACGCGTGCCCACCGACACGCCGCCGGGCAACAATGCGCCGCACGCCGAGCGCACCGCCGAGCTGATCGCCGCCTGGGGCTTTGACGCCGAGAAGCACGCCGTGCCCGAGCAGGAAGTGCGCGACTACGGCATGCAGTCCATCACCAACCTGATCGTGCGCCGCCCCTATGGCGACGGCGGGCGCACCGTGGCGCTCAACGCCCACGGTGACGTCGTACCCCCGGGCGAGGGCTGGCAGCACGACCCCTACGGCGCAGAAATCGACAGCGGCGCGATGTACGGGCGCGCCACCGCGGTGAGCAAGAGCGATTTTTCGACCTTCACCTTCGCGGTACGCGCGCTCGAAGCCGTCGCCAAACCCAGCAAGGGCGCCATCGAACTGCACTTCACCTATGACGAAGAGTTCGGCGGCTTGCTCGGCCCAGGCTGGCTGCTGGCGCAAGGGTTGACCAAACCCGACCTGCTGATTGCCGCCGGTTTCTCCTACGAGGTCGTGACCGCGCACAACGGCTGCCTGCAGATGGAGGTCACGGTGCACGGCAAGATGGCGCACGCCGCCGTGCCGCACACCGGCGTCGACGCACTGCAGGGCGCCGTGGCCGTCATGGGCGCGCTGTACGCGGAAAACACCGCGTATAAACAGATCAGCTCCCGGGTGCCCGGCATCAAGCACCCCTATCTGAACATCGGGCGCATCGAGGGCGGCACCAATACCAACGTCATTCCCGGCAAGGTGGTGCTCAAGCTCGACCGCCGCATGATCCCCGAGGAAAACCCGGCCGAGGTCGAGGCCCGCATCCGCGCCGTCATCGCCCAGGCGGTGCAAGACTTCAACGCGCAGCGCGGCTACACCGGCGACGACGCGGTGCGCGTGGACATCCGCCGCATCCTGCTGGCCAACGCCATGACGCCGCTGGCCGGCAACGCGCCGCTGGTCGACGCCATCCAAAAGCACGGCGAGGCGGTCTTCGGCGAAAAGCCACCGGCCGTCGGCACGCCGCTGTATACCGACGTGCGCCTGTACGTCGAACAAGGCATTCCCGGTGTGATCTACGGCGCCGGCCCGCGCACCGTGCTGGAGTCCCACGCCAAGAGAAACGACGAGCGCGTGCAGCTCGAAGACCTGCGCCGCGCCACCAAGGTCGTCGCGCGCACGCTGGCCGATCTGCTGGCATAGGCCAGCGGCCTCTGATGCCCGCCCCACCCGGGCGCGGGCAGTTCTCTTGCACCGGCACGGCCGCCCGCCCATACTCAGGCCATGCCTTCCACCCTCCCAGACGACCTCAGCGACGCCACCATCCCCGCAGCCAAGGTGCACCAGTGGCGCCGCCAGCGCCTGCACCAGGTGCTGTGGATTCTGATCGTCGCCTTTGCCGCACTGGCCGTGGCCAGCGCCACGCACCACGCCTGGGCCGCCGTGGCGCTGCACCTGTGCGCGGCCGCCGTGCTGGCGCTGGGCGTGCACTGGAGCCGCCGCGGCCATCCGCAGCTGGCCACCGCGGCGCTGCTGGGCGCGCCCACGGTGGCGCTGCTGGCACTGGCCAGCGAGGGGCTGTACGACGCCACGCTGCTGGCGCTGCCTGCCCTGCTGGTGTTTGCCGGGCTGTTCGGCTCGCGCCGGCTGCTGGCGCTGCTGCTGGTGTGCATGCTGGCTGCGCTCGCCCTGCTCTACGGCATGCACCTGCGCGGCATCCTCCCCAGCACGGCTGCGCCGCTGGGACCGCACCGCATCGTGCTGATGTCGGCCATGCTGGTGGTCACCGCATTTTTCGTCTGGCTGCTGGTGGCCGACCTGGGCCGGGCGCTGGAGCAAATCGAGACCGACCGCCAGGCGCTGATCGGCTCACACGCGCGCATCGAGCTGCTGGCCCACCGCGACAGCCTCACGCAGTTGCCCAACCGCACGCTGGCCAAGGATCGCCTCGGCCATCTGCTCGAGCATGCCCAGCGCAGCGGCACGCAGGTGGCGGTCGTCCTGCTCGACCTGGACACGTTCGGCCAGGTCAACGAACGCCTGGGCCACGACGAGGGCGACAGCCTGCTGGTGCAGTTGGCCCAGCGGCTGCGTACCAGCATGCGCGCGTCCGACACGGTGGCGCGCTTCTCGGGCGACGAGTTCCTGATCACCGCCGGCGACCTGCAGGGCAACGGCGCGGTCACCAGCCTCCTGACCAAGCTGCTGCAGGCGCTGGAGCAGCCCTTTGCCACGCAGGAGCAGCCACTGCAGCTGACGGCCTCCATCGGCATTGCCGTGGCGCCGCGCGACGGCAACGACACCGACACGCTGCTGCGCCACGCCGACCTGGCCATGCAGCACGCCAAGGCCGCGGGCGGCGACACGCTGCACTTTTTTGCGCCCGGCATGGACGAGCAGGCCCGCCAGCGCCTGGAGCACACCCAGCGGCTGCGCAAGGCGCTGGTGGACGACGCTCTGCAGCTGCACTACCTCCCGCAGGTGGCGCTGGGCCGCACGCGCGTGGCCGCCGCGCAAGCGCGCATCCTGTGGCAGGACAGCCGGCTGGGTGCGCAATGGCTGGACGCGGACGCGCCGCTGGTTGCCAGCAGCGGGCTGGTCGACATGCTGGGCACCTGGGCGTTGCGCCGCGCCTGCCAGGACGCACGCGCCTGGCGCGCCCAAGGCCTGGAGGACGTGGCGGTGAGCGCTCCGGTCTCGGCGCTGCAGTTTCGCCACGGCGCCATCGAACGCCAGGTGGCCGAGGCGCTGGCCGCCGCCCAGCTGCCGGCCAGCGCGCTGATACTGGAGCTGGCCGAGCCGCAAAACGGCACCGAAGTGGCGCAGCTTGCCGCGCCGCTGCAGCGCCTGGCCGCCAGCGGCGTGCGTATCGTCATCCGCCGCTTTGGCAGCGGCGCGGCCAGCCCGCTGTGGCTGGATCACCTGTCGGCGGCGGCGCTGGAGCTGGACGCCCCCCTGGTGCGCAGCAGCGACGCGGCGCACGCGCGCACTCTGCAGACGCTGGCGGCCGTCGCCCGGTCGCTGCAGCTGCCGGTCAGCGCCGGCGGTGTGGACGATGCAGCCGCGCTGCAGCGCATGCAGGCGCTGGGCTGCAGCGCCGGCAGCGGGTCGTACTGGACGGAGCCGCTGGCGCCCGCGCAGCTCGTTGCCTGGGTGCGCCAGCACGAAGCGCACGCCGAGAGCGTAAACACGCTTTGAGAGCGTGTTTACGCTCTGAGCAACTGCGCCTTCGCCGGCCTACCACTGGCCCGGGTTGGGCTGGCGCTTGCGGATGGCCTGCAGAATCAGCTCATGCATGTCGGGGCGCTTGGCCTGCTGCGCAAACGCCAGTGCATCGAGCCCCAGCTCGTTCTTGATCGCCGGGTCGGCGCCCTCGTCAACCAGCAGCCGCGCCACCTCGGGGCGGCCGTAGCGCACGGCCATCATCAAAGGCGTCGTGCCATTGGGAGATGCCGCATCGATATAGGCATGGTGCTCCAGCAGCAGTGCGGTCACCGCCGGCGCGTCGTCGCCCAGGCTGGAGGCGGCGTAGTGCAAGGGCGTCCAGCCGACCTGGTTCACGTCGGCGTCGCGCTCGATCAATGCCCTGGCCGTGGCCAGGTCGCCCTGCAGCGCGGCCAGCATCAGCGCGGTCTCGCCCTTGGCGCTGGCGGCATTGACCTGCAGGCCGGGCGCGGCCAGCAGCGCCGCGACCGCCTTGCGCGCCTTTTCGCGCTGCGCCAGCAGCAACGCCGGCTCGCCGCCGGCGGTGCGCGCATTGGGGTCGAAGCCGCGGCGCAGCAGATTTGCCACCGTGGCACCGTCGTCGACCTGCAGCGCACGAAAGAAATCCTCGTACGCGCCGGCCTGCACGCCGTGCGTGGCCAGCAGCAGCGCGGCGGGCAGCAGGGCCAGGATGCGGCGGCGCATCATGGCTGCGGCTCCCCGCGCAAAAACAGCCGCTCGAAGTTGCGGCTGGTCAGCTCGGCCACTTCTTCGACCGGCAGGCCGCGCAACTGCGCGATCTGCTGCGCGACGAACGGCACGTACGACGGGTTGTTGACCTTGCCGCGGTAGGGCACGGGCGCGAGATACGGGCTGTCGGTCTCGATCAGCAGACGATCGAGCGGCACGAAGGCCGCCACGTCGCGCAGATCCTGCGCGTTCTTGAAGGTCAGGATGCCCGAGAACGAGATGTAAAAACCCATGTCCAGCGCGGCGCGTGCCACGGCCTGCGTTTCGGTGAAGCAGTGGAACACGCCGCCTGCGCTGCTCGCGCCACCATCCTCGCCCTCCTCGCGCAGAATGCCCAGCGTGTCGTCGCTGGCGCTGCGCGTGTGGATGACCAGCGGCTTGCGCGCCGCGCGTGCCGCGCGGATGTGGGTGGAAAAGCGCGTGCGCTGCCAGTCCAGATCGGCAATGCTGCGCCCGCCCTTGCGATCCTGCATGCCGTAGTAGTCCAGCCCTGTCTCGCCAATGGCGACGACGCGCGCCAGCGCCGCGCGATCGAGCAAATCCTGCACTGTGGGCTCGCGCACGCCCTCCTCGTCAGGGTGCACGCCGACGGTGGCCCAGAAATTGTCATAGCGGGTGGCCAGCGCGTGCACACCGTCGAACTCTTCCAGCGTGGTGCAGATGCACAGCGCCCGATCGACCTGGGCGGCCTGCATGGCGGCGCGTATCTGCGGCAGCTGCGGCGCCAGCGCCGCATCGTTCAAATGGCAGTGGGAATCGACAAACATCGGCAAAGCATACGCACCGGGTGGCCGCCTGTGCGCGGCCGCCCGGCGCAGGGTGGAGAAATCAAATGGTCTGAGTCGGCTTGTCCATGCCGAGGCTGGCGCCCAGCAGTTCCTCGATCTTGAGCCGCAGCTCGCGCGACTTGTCGTCGTTGGGAAAGCGCACGCCCACACCCTGGCTGCGGTTGCCCGAGGCATGCGCCGGCGTGACCCAGGCCACGCGCCCGGCCACCGGGTAGCGCTGGGGGCTGTCGGGCAGCGACAGCAGCACGTAGACATCGTCGCCCAGCCGGTAGTCCTTGGTCGTCGGCACGAAGATGCCGCCCTCGGTAAAGAACGGGATATAGGCTGCGTACAGCGCGGCCCGCTCCTTGATGTTGAGCTGCATGACGCTGGGGCGCGGCGTGGTGGCTGTGGTGTTCATGGCGCGGGCGGTACAGAAGTCAAGTATCAAAGTGTAGTAGTGCGCGCGCCTGGCCCACAAGCGCCTCCAGCATCAGGGTGGCGTTGTAGGGGTGATCGGCGGTGCGCGCCTGCTGCGCCAGCGTGTGCGACCAGCGCACCAGCACGGTGAGTTGCGGCAGCAGCTGCGCCGCGGGCAGATCCTGCGGCTCGAAATAGCGCGGCGCGGCACCCGCGCGCAACGCCATCAGGTCGTGGCACAGCTTCTGCAGCACGTCGACCGCCTGTGCCGGCGCCAGGTCGGCCAGCGCCGCCGCGTCGCCGCGCGCCAGCGTGCGCGGCAACTGCGCCCACGACGCAGGAGCGCGGCCGCTGCGCGCCAGGGCCAGCGCATCGTCGGGGCGCCCGCCGCAGGCGCGCAGCCACACTTGCGCGGCCTGCGCGTCCACGCCCTGCTGCGCCAGCCAGTGCAGGATGGCGTCCTGCTGTGGCCACAGCATGGTGTGCGCCAGGCAGCGGCTGCGAATCGTCGGCAGCAACTGGTGCGCCGCCTCGCTGGCCAGCACGAAGCGCAGGTCGCCCGCGGGCTCCTCCAGCGTCTTGAGCAAGGCGTTGGCCGCCACCGCGTTCATCTGCTCTGCCGGGTAGACCAGCACCGCCTTGCCGCGCCCGCGTGCGCTGGTGCGCTGGGCAAACTCGACCGCATCGCGCATCGCGTCGACCCGGATCTCGCGGCTGGGCTTGCGCTTCTTGTCGTCGATGTCGGCCTGCGCCTTCTCGGGCAGCGGCCAGCCCAGTGCCAGCATCTGGGTCTCGGGCATCAGCACGCACAGGTCGGCGTGGGTGTGCACGTCGATGGCGTGGCAGCTGGCGCACTGGCCGCAGGCACCGCCCTGCGTCGGCGCATCGCACAGCCAGGCGCGCACCAACGACAGCGCCAGCGCGTACTGTCCCAGGCCCGACGGCCCCTGCAGCAGCCAGGCATGGCCGCGCTGGGCCAACAGCGCCTGGCGCTGCGCGGCTATCCATTCGGGCACGGCGCCCTGCCCGCTCATGCCCCGCCTCCGGGCGCCGCCAGCCAGCCGCGCGCCTGCAGCGCCGCGCGCACCTGGGCGGCCACCTGCGCACGCTCCTGGTCGGCGTCGATGCGCACGATGCGCTGCGGCGCCTGCGTGGCGCGCGCGGCATAGCCCGCGGCCACGCGCTCGAAGAACGCCGCCGGCTCGGCCTCGAAGCGGTCGGGGCTGCGCGCGGCCTGCAGGCGCTGCGCCGCCACCGCGGGCGGCAGGTCGAACCACAGCGTCAGGTCGGGCTCGCGCAGCCGCTGCGCGTCGGCACCGGCGCCGGTCTGCACCAGGCGCTCCATCAGTGCCAGCGTCTGCAGGTCAAAGCCCCGCCCTGCACCCTGGTAGGCAAAGCTCGCGTCGGTGAAGCGGTCGCACAGCACCACCTCGCCGCGCGCGAGCGCCGGCTCGATGACACAGCGCAAATGGTCGCGCCGCGCGGCGAAGACGACCAGGATCTCGGTGAGCGCATCCATGCCCTCGTGCAGCAGAAGCTCGCGCAGCTTCTCGGCCAGCGGCGTGCCGCCGGGCTCGCGCGTGAGCAGCACGCGCGAGCCCGCATCCTGCAGCGCCTGCGCCAGCGCCTGGATGTGCGAGGATTTGCCCGCGCCGTCGATGCCTTCGAAGGTGATGAACAGGCCGGCTGCACTCATTTGCGTCCTCGCTGGTAGCGGTTGACCGCGCGGTTGTGCTCGTCCAGCGTGGCGCTGAAGTGGCTGGTGCCGTCGCCACGCGCGACGAAATACAGCGCCTTGGTCGGCGCCGGCTGCACCGCAGCCAGCAGCGCCGCCTTGCCCGGCATTGCGATCGGCGTGGGTGGCAGGCCGGCGCGAGTGTAGGTATTCCAGGGCGTGTCAGCCTGCAGGTCGCGCTTGCGCAGGTTGCCGTCGAAGGCCTCGCCCAGGCCGTAGATCACCGTCGGGTCGGTCTGCAGCAGCATGCCGCGGCGCAGGCGGTTGGTGAACACGCCGGCAATCTGTGCGCGATCCTCGGCGCGGCCGGTTTCCTTCTCGACGATGCTCGCCAGAATCAAGACTTGGTCGGCCGACTTGAGCGGCGTGTCCGGCGCGCGCAGCGCCCAGGCCGCATCCAGGTGCCGATCCATCGCGTGCAGCGCGCGGCGCAGCACGGCCAGGTCCGAACTGCCCTTGGCGTAGGCGTAGGTGTCGGGGAAGAACCGGCCCTCGGGCGCGACGCCTGCGCGTTCCAGCGCCGCCATGATGGCGGCGTCGTCCATCGCGGCCGTATCGTCCTTGAGCTGCTGGGCCTGCGCCAGCGCCTGGCGCACCTGGCGAAACGTCCAGCCCTCGACCAGCGTCACCGTGCTCAGCGATTGTTCGCCGCGCACCAATTTCTGCAGCAATTCATAGGGCGTGGTGCCCTGCGTGATCTCGTAATTGCCGGCGCGGATCTGACGATCCTTGCCCGAGATGCGAAACCACAGCCACAGCCAACGCGGCTGCACCTGCACGCCCGCCTGTGCCACCGCCTGCGCCACCCTGCGCGGCGCGGTGCCGGGCTCGATCTCCAGCTCGACCGCCTGCCCGCCCGGCAGCCGCAGCGGCGCGTGCAGCCACCAAGCCGCACCGGCACCAGCAGCAAGCACAATCAGCAGCAGTACAAGCAGAAAACGGCGCACGAAACAACCCCAACCCACGTCAAACCAAACCGGTCATCATAATTCAGCCCATGAACGATTTGCCTTCTCCAGCGCTCGACGGCGCCGCCCCGCTGAGCCATCTGGGCGTGATCCGCGTCCAGGGCGACGACGCCGCTCCTTTTCTGCACTCACAACTCACCCAGGACTTCCTGCACCTGGCGGCCGACCAGGCCCGCCTGGCCGCATTGCTCAGCCCCAAGGGCCGCATGCTGACCAGCATGATCGGCGTGTGGCTTGCCAACGACGACATCGCGCTGGTCTGCAGCCGCGACCTGCTGGTCGCCACGCTCAAGCGCCTGTCGCTGTTCGTGCTGCGCGCCAAGGCAAGGCTGAGCGACGCCACGGCGCAATTCCAGCTCTGGGGCCTGGCCGGCTCCGCCGCGCAGGCCGCCCTGCCTCCGGGGGCCACACCGTGGCAGCAGCATGTGCAGGGCGGCGCAGCCAGCGTGCGGCTCTACCCCGCGGCCGGCCAGTCGCGCGCGCTGTGGCTGGCGCCCGCGGATCACGCCGCGCCCGACGCGCCGTCGCTGGCACAGGCGCACTGGCTGTGGAGCGAAGTGGCCAGCGGCGTCGCCACGCTCAGCGCCGCACTGACCGACAAGCTGGTGCCGCAAATGCTCAACTACGAATCCATTGGCGGCGTGAGCTTCAAAAAGGGCTGCTACCCCGGCCAGGAGGTGGTGGCGCGCAGCCAGTTTCGCGGCGCGATCAAACGGCGCACCTACCTGGCACACTTGCCAGCCCACTGCGCGCCCGGCACCGAAATCCATGCCGCCGGCCACCCCGACGAGCCCGCCGGCCTGGTCGCCCAATGCGCCAACGCCCCGGACGGCAGCGCCGCAGCACTGGTCGTGCTGCAGATCGCCGCAGCCGACGCCACGCTGCAAACTGCCACCGGCGTACCGCTGACGCTGCAGCCCCTGCCCTACGCTTTGCTGCAGGACATTTGAAGCGGCATGAAAAAACGCACTGGTCTTGAAAGATCAGTGCGTTTCCAGAGTGGTGGGTCGTGTTGGATTCGAACCAACGACCAACGGATTAAAAGTCCGCTGCTCTACCGGCTGAGCTAACGACCCGTATTCTTGCGAAGCCTGTGATTCTAATTCAAAAAATTGCCGTTTCTGCGGAAACAGCCAGATTTTCCATCACCCATCCTGCCGCGCACTGGCCAAACGTGGCAGTGACCGCAACGGACGACCCGTAGCCGCGGCAGTTGAGCGAGCCGTCGCCGCCCTGCAGGTCGCACGATGCGTGGGGCGCGGCAACGGCCTCACGGCTGAAGATGCAGGCGATGCCGATGCGCTTGCCGCCCTGCGGCGCGCCGTGCTCACGGCGCAGGCGGTAGCGCAGTTGCGCGAGCAGTGGGTCGTGCGTGGTTTGCGACAGGTCGGCCAGATCGACCTTGTGCGCCAGGCGCTTGCCGCCGGCCGCGCCTACGCTGACGAAGGCGCAGGAGCGCCGCCGCTGGCGCAGCGCCCAGGCGGCCAGCGCGGTCTTGGCGCGCACCTGGTCGCAGGCGTCGATCACCGCGTCCACCGTCTGGCCCTGCAGCAGCGCAGGCCAGTTGGCCTCATCGACGAAGTCCTCAATGCACTGCACCTGGCAGTCCGGGTTGATCTGTGCGATGCGCTCGGCCATGGCCTGAACCTTGGCCTGCCCCAGCGTGCCGGTCAGCGCATGGATCTGACGGTTGACGTTGGACTCGGCCACATGGTCGAGGTCGATCAGCGTCAGCCGCCCCACGCCGCTGCGCGCCAGCGCCTCCGCAGCCCAGGAGCCTACGCCGCCGATGCCGATGACGACCGCATGGGCGGTGCGAATACGCGCGGCGCCCGCCACGCCGTACAGCCGCGCCAGGCCGCCAAAGCGCCGCTCCAGGCTGGCCTGGACGCCATCGTCCTCGGCCACCTCCGGGAGGATGCTGGTCTCGGCGCCCGCGTCCACGGCGCTTACTTCAGGCGCGCCAGGCGCTCCTTGGCGGCGCTGGCGGCTTCGGACTGAGGGTAGACCTTGATCAGGTCTTCCAGCGTCTTGCGTGCGGCCTTGGTGTCCTTGAGCTCGACCTGGCAATTGGCGATCGACAGGGCGGCCTCTGGCGCGCGCGCATGGTTGGGGTTGGCGGCCAGCAGCGCCTTGAAGTTTTCGATGGCGCCCTTGTAGTCGCGCGTGGCATATTGGGCATTGCCCAGCCAGAAGCGCGCCGAAGGCAGGTAGCCCGACTGCGGGTACTGGCGCACGAAGCCATCGAAAGCAGTGGCCGCCTCGGCGAACTTGCCCGAGCGGAACACGCCCAGCGCGGCCTCGTAATCCTGGCGCTCCTTGGGCTCGGCGACGAACTCCATGCCGTCGACCTGCACCGTCGTGGGCTCGAACTGGTGCAGGCGCTGCTGCGTGTCCTTCTGGCTGCGCTGCAGATCGGCCACGTCGCGCTGCAGCTTCTCGTTGGCGCCGCGCAGGTTGGCTACTTCGACGCGCAGCGCCTCGATCTGGGTCTGCATGTCCAGCAGGCTGCGGCGCAGCTGCGCCGCGTCGGTGCTTGAGCGCTCGCCGCTTTGCTGACTGGACTGCGTGAGCGCATCCACGCGCTCGCGCAACTCCAGGATGGCGCGGCGCGCGTCGCCGTCTTCGAACAGCGCGTAGCTGGGCGTGGCCCACAGCGCCGCCGTCGCGCAGGCGGCCACGGTGAGCGCACGCAAGGCCGCGCGTGGGTGCACGTACCCGGCCATCACTTGTGGTAATTCAGCTCAACGCGGCGGTTCTTCGCGTAGGCGTCTTCGTTAAAGCCATGGACCGCGGGCTTTTCCTTGCCGAAGCTCACCGCCTCCATCTGCGCGTCGCTCACGCCCATCACCGCCAGCGCACGGCGCACGGCCTCGGCACGCTTTTGGCCCAGTGCCAGGTTGTACTCGCGCCCACCGCGCTCGTCGGTGTTGCCCTCAAGCATGACCTTGCGCGAGGGCTCGGCCTTCAGAAAGCGTGCGTGCTGCTCAAGCGTGGACTGGTACTCGGGGCGCACGGCGTAGCTGTCGAAGTCGAAATAAACGATGCGCTCCACGCCCACGGGGCCCACGTCGGCGCCGCTTTGTCCCGTCAGGTCGACCGGCGCCACCGCGCCGCTGCCCGCACCGCCCTGGCCGTTGGTGGAGATGGCACCCTTGTCCTCGACGGGCACTTGGTCCAGGTTGACGCCCGAGCTGCAACCAGCGAGCACGGCAGCCATGGACAGCACCAGCGCGGCAGGCTTCAAACGCAAACGGTTCATGATGAAAAAACTCCTGAAAAAGGAAAGCGAAAATCCGGTGACCCGGTGGTTGTGGAAAAGGGAACGAGCAGGCGTTACTGCTTCTGGAACGGCCCCCAGTCGGGCTCGCGAATGTCGCCGCCCTGACCGGCCAGGCGTGTCTTGATGCGCCCGTCCAGCGTGGTCGTCATCAGCGCCTCGCGTCCCTGGAACTGGGTGGCGTACATGATCAGGCGGCCGTTGGGGGCAAAGCTGGGGCTCTCATCTGCGCTGGTGTCGGTCAGCGATGTGACTGCGCCGCTCTTGATGTCCATCACCTGCAGCTTGAACGCACCGCCGCTGCGCGTAATGAAGGCCAGCCACTGGCCGTCGGGGCTGATGGCCGGGGAGATGTTGTAGTTGCCGCTGAAGGTCACGCGCTGGGCGGCACCGCCGCTGGCAGGCACGCGGTAGATCTGCGGCGAGCCGCCGCGGTCGCTGACGAAGTAGATGCTGGCGCCGTCGCTGGAGAACACCGGCTCGGTGTCGATGCCGCTGCTTTGCATCAGGCGGCGCGGCTCGCCGCCCTGGGCGTCGATGCTGTAGAGCTGCGAATTGCCGTCGCGCGTGAGCGTGACCGCCAGGCGCTTGCCGTCGGGCGACCAGGCCGGCGCGCTGTTGGAGCCGCGGAAGTTGGCGATCAGGCGCCTGCGGCCGGTGGCCACGTCGTGCACGTAGACGACTGGCTTGCGCGACTCGAACGACACATAGGCCAGTTGCGCCCCGCTGGGCGACCAGGCCGGCGAGATGATGGGCTCGGTGCTCGACAGCGCCGACTGCGCGTTCTCGCCGTCGGCGTCGGCCACCCACAGGCTGTAGCGCGGGCCGACCTTGGTGACGTAGGCGATGCGGGTGGAGAACACGCCGCGCTCGCCGGTGAGCTTTTCGTAGATGAAATCGGCCATGCGGTGCGCGACCAGGCGCAGGTCGCCCGTCGTGACGGCAAAGCTCTGCCCGCCCAGATCCTCCATGCGCACCACGTCCCACAGGCGAAAGCGCACCTCCCAGCGGCCGTCGGCCAGGCGGGTGATGCTGCCGGCGCTGAGAGCGTCGGCCTTGCGCTCGCGCCATATGGCCATGTCCGGGCGGGTGGCTTCGTCCAGCGCCACGCCGTCGCTGTTGACGCCGACGAAGCGGCCGCTGCGCTGCAGGTCGGCCAGGACGATTTGCGAGATTTTCTGGGGCGACTGATCCTCGCCGCGCAGCGGGGCAATCGCGATCGGCATCTGGTTGAGGCCAACACCGGTGATCTCGACGCGAAACTGCGCCAGCGCCGGAAGCGCTCCCGAGGCGGCGACGGCGCCAATCACGCTGCGCCGGCGCAGGGTGGCGAAAGATTCTGCGGCAAGGGGAGAAAGAGAACGGTCAAAAGACATGGACGACCATCAAACAAACAGGAAATGCCGACAAACCAAAGCCGCGCATGGTACACAGGCGCGGCGGGCGGCGCAGTGACAAACTGTGCGGGAATGCAGTGTGGCCAAACGTAGAATCCGAACCGATGCAAAAGCAAAACCATGATCATAGCGCTGCGCAGACACCCGCGCCGCAGCCCTTGATGGCCAGGCTGCGCCGCCTGCACGCCTATTTCGGCTACCAGCGCCTGGAGTGGACCATGGCCGTGCTCGCCACCCTGGTTGCAGCGATCACCGAGCCGCTGATTCCCGCACTGCTCAAGCCCCTGCTCGACCAGGGCTTTACCGAGGGGTCGCTGCAACTGTGGATGGTTCCCGTGGCCATCGTGGGCGTGTTTCTGGTGCGCGGGCTGGCGCAATTCACCGGCCAGTACGCGCTGGCGCGCATTGCCAACGAGGGCATGCTGCGCCTGCGCACCGCGCTGTTCGACCGGCTGTTGGTCACGCGCATGGGGCTGTTCGGCCAGCAGTCGGCCAGCACCCTGTCCAACACCGTCGTCTACGAGGTACAGACCGGCTTCAACGCCCTGGTGCAGGCGCTGCTGGGGCTGTCGCGCGACGGCTTTACGCTGCTGGCGCTGCTGGGTTACCTGATTTATTTGAACTGGCAGCTGACGCTGATCGTCGCCGTGATGGTGCCGGGCGTAGCCTGGATCATGAAGACGCTGTCGCGTCGCCTGTACAAAATCACCAAGACCAGCCAGCAGGCAACCGACGACCTGGCCTACGTGGTCGAGGAGAATGTGTTGGCCCACCGCATGGTGCGCCTGCACGGCGCGCAGGAGCAGCAGGCCGGGCGCTTCAATGTGCTCAGCCGCCAGCTGCGCCGCCTGGCCATCAAGTCCACCATCGCCTCGGCCGCAATGACGCCAACCACGCAGTTGCTGGCCGCCGGCGCGCTGTCGGCGGTGATCTGCATCGCGCTGTGGCAAAGCCATGGCAGCGCCGGCGTGCAGTCGGTCACCGTCGGCGGTTTTGCCGCCTTCATTGCCGCCATGCTGATGCTGATCGCGCCGATCCGCCGCCTGGCCGACGTGGCCAACCCGATCACGCGCGGCGTCGCCGCGCTCGAACGCGGGCTGCTGCTGCTGTCGAGCACCGAACCCGAAACCGAAGGCACGCACCAGAGCGCACGGGCCCAGGGCGCCATCGTGCTGCAGGATGTGCGGCTGTCGTTCGACAGCGACCACGC
Source organism: Comamonadaceae bacterium CD01 (assembly GCA_002894305.1). GTDB lineage: Bacteria > Pseudomonadota > Gammaproteobacteria > Burkholderiales > Burkholderiaceae_C > Comamonas_C > Comamonas_C faecalis. The sequence goes on along the minus strand of PGEI01000004.1, from coordinate 23,639 downwards.
GCCGGCGCTGGCCGGCGTGTCGCTGACCATCGCCCCGGGCGAGGTGGTCGCGCTGGTCGGCCCCTCGGGCGCGGGCAAGACCACGCTGGTCAACCTGCTGCCGCGCTTTCTCACGCCCGACGCCGGGCGCATCACGCTCGACGGCGTGGCGCTGCAGGACTGGCAGCTCGCGTCGCTGCGCGCGCAGTTCGCACTCGTCAGCCAGGACGTGGTGATGTTCAACGACAGCATTGCCGCCAATGTGGCGCTGGGCGCCCACGTCGACCGCGAGCGCGTGCAGGCCTGCCTGCAGGCGGCCAACCTGGCCGGCCATGTCGACGGCCTGCCCCAGGGCATGGACACGCTGGTGGGCCACAACGCGGCCCAGCTGTCGGGCGGGCAGCGCCAGCGCCTGGCGATTGCCCGCGCGTTGTACAAGGACGCGCCCATCCTGATCCTGGACGAGGCGACCTCGGCCCTTGATACCGAGTCCGAGCGCCTGGTGCAGCAGGCGCTCACGCGGCTGATGCAGGGCCGCACCACGCTGGTCATCGCCCACCGGCTGTCGACCATCGAGCACGCCGACCGCGTCGTCGTGATGGAACGCGGCCAGATTGTCGAGCAGGGCACGCACGCCGCGCTGATGGCCGCCGACGGCCTTTACGCGCGGCTGCAGGCGCACACCGGCGCCGCTGCGGGCACGCCCTCCAACACATAAAAAACCTGGGCCGCGCGCGGCGCTACAGCACTTCCGGTGCCCGCCCGCGCTGCCCGCGCACGCGCAGCGAGCTGGTCACACCGGCGGCCAGTGCGCAAGCCGCGCCCAGCGCCAGCGCCAGCGACTCGGCGCGCCCGTCGTGCGCCGGATGCAGCATGAAGATCGCCGCCAGCCCCACCGCGCCCAGCGTCTGCCCGGTCAGCCGCGCCGTGCCCAGCATGCCGCTGGCCGCGCCGCTGCGGTGCAGCGGCGCCGACGAGACGATGGTGTGGTTGTTGGGCGACTGGAACAGCGCAAAGCCCGCGCCGGCCAACGCCATGCGCCAGACCACGTCAACCATCGACGGATGCTGCGGCATCAGCGACAGCGCCAGCAGGCCGGCGGAGAACACCACCATGCCGATGCCGCCGAGCAGTCCATCCGGGTAGCGCCCGATCAGCCGCCCAGCCAGTGGCGCCACCAGCATGATGGCCAGCGGCCAGGCGGTGATCAAAAGGCCCGCTTCCAAGTGGCTGCGCCCCTGCACCTGCAGCAGCAGGAACGGCAGGCTCAAAAAGCCCAGCGTCTGGGCGCAGAACGCGCCGACCGAAGACGCCATCGACAGCGCAAACACCGGAATGCGCAGCAAGTCGACCGGGACCAGCGGCACCGTGCGCCGGCTCTGGCGCCACAGGTGCAGAGCCCCGACCAGCAAGCCCGCGCCCAACAGCGCCCAAGCCATAGCGCCGCCCCCCTGGCCCGCGCCAGCCCCCAGCCCGGCGCCGCCCAGGAAGACCAGCGTGAACATTGCGCTGTTGAGCACCAGGTCCAGCGCCGACATGCGCGCCGCGGCATGGCTGGCCGGTGGGTTGGCAGGCAGCGCCCGCCTGCCCTGCCAGCAGGCCAGCAGTCCCAGCGGCAGGTTCATCACGAACAGCCAGTGCCAGGACGCGAACGACAGAATGGCCGCCGCCACCGTCGGCCCGGCCATGGCCGACGTGGCCACGACCATGGAGTTGATCGCCATGCCACGCCCCAGCTGCGCCGGCGGGTAGATCAGCCGCACCAGCGCCGCGTTGACCGCCATCACGCCCGAGGCGCCCAGACCCTGCAGCGCCCGCGCGGCGATCAGCGCGGCCATGCTGTTGGCCAGCATGGCCGCGATCGACGCCACGGTGAACAGCGCCATGCCGGCAAGGTAGACGCGGCGGTAACCCAGGCGCTCGCCCAGCGCCGACAGCGGCAGCAGCGACACCAGCGTGGCCAGCTGGTAGGCGTTGACCACCCAGACGCTTTCGGCGGCGTTGGACTGCAGCAGCCGGGCGATGTCGGGCAGCGCCAGATTGACGATGCTCGCGTCGAGCACCGCCAGCGTCAGCCCCAGGATGATGACGCGCATGGCGCGCCAGCGCTCCTGCGGCGGCAGGCCCTGCTCGGTTGCGACGGGCGCACTCACTACCGACATGGCAGACACCGCAGGCGGGTTCGGCCCCAACTGGAAAGACGGGGAAACAACAACATGGCGGCGATTTTCACCGCCGCGCCGCCGCCGCGCTGTCGCGCAACGGCAAGCCATGGCACAGTCGCAGGGCATAGGCCAGCCACCGCCAACCGCCCATGACACCGATCGCTCTCGACCACCGCTCCCGCCTCCATCGCCCGGCCGCCTCGTGCGCAACAGCCTTGCTGATGAGCGCAGCCTTGACCGCCCTGGCGGCATCCGCGGATGCGGCGCAGCCGGAGCCAGCACGCCAGGCACCCGTAGCGGCGTTGCAGCCATCGCCCGACGCGGCGCTGGTCATCGACGCTCGCGCCCGCCTGGCCTGGCCGCGCTGCGTCGAGGGCATGCGCTGGAATGGCGGCCAATGCACCGGCGTGGCCCAGCGCTTCACCTACGCCGAGGCCCAGGCGCTGGCACGCGAGCGCGCCCAGGCCGACGGCGTGCGCTGGCGCCTGCCACGGGTCAACGAATTGCGCCGCCTGGTCGAGCGCAGCGCAAAGCCGCCAGCAGTCGACGCTGCGCTGTTTCCCGCGGCGCCGCCCGACTGGCACTGGAGCGGCACGGCCAGCGTGAACGCGCAGAAAGTCAACCCCTACGCCTACGGCAACGTAGCGCGCGCCGGCGGGGGCGAGCACCAGCTGGCGGTGCAGCAAAGCTGGGCGGTGGACATGGCCAGCGGCCAGGCGCGCGGCGACGTGGGCCGCGCAACGGCGCTGTTCGTGCGCCTGGTGCGCCCGGCGCCCTGAAGCGGGAACGCGGGCGCGGGAAGGTGCGCCGGAGGATGGCCGCCGCAGCGCCCGAACGGCGCGTCAGCCCGCTGGTTTTTTCAAACCGAAGGCATCCAGCATCTGCTCGGTCTGTTTCTGCATCTGCTGCTGCATCTGCACGAACATGTTCTGCGACTGCTCGGTGTAGTTGCCCATCAGGTTTTGCAGCATCGGCGACTGCAGGTTCATGTACTGCGTCCACATCTCGGGCGTCAGGCCCTTGGACTGCTCGGCCATGCGCTTTTGCAGCTCGGTGAACATCTGTACGTTGCGCTCCAGGTAGGCGCCCATGAAGCCCTGCATCGCGTGGCCGTAGAAGCGGATGATGTTGGCCAGCACCGCCTCGCTGAACATGGGAGCGCCGCCGGCCTCCTCCTCCAGAATGATCTGCAGAAGAATGGAGCGCGTCAGGTCGTCGCCGCTCTTGGCGTCGCGCACCACGACGCTCTCGCCGTCCATGACCAACTGCTTGACCTCGGCCAGCGTGATGTAGGTGGACGTCGACGTGTCATACAGGCGGCGGTTGGGGTATTTTTTGATGACGCGCTCGCCACTCTTGGCTTCGCTCTTGCTCTCTTTATCGGATGCGGGTGCGGTGTTCTTGTCGGACACAACCTCTCCTGAAATCGTTATTGCACTGCAACACATTCTAGGCAAGGCCCGGCCGGCGGCGGAACAGGATTACCCTGCCCCGCTTCTGGCGCTGCAGCATTTGAGCGCCCGTCAGGCATCGATTGCCGCGGCCGATCCAGCCTGGCGGCGCAGCTCGAACTTCTGGATCTTGCCGGTGCTGGTCTTGGGCAGCTCGCCAAACACCACGGTGCGCGGCACCTTGAAGCCGGCCAGGTGCTTCTTGCAATGCTGGACGATGTCCTCGGGCGTGGCCGTCGCGCCGGCCTTGAGCTCGACGAAGGCGCAGGGCGTCTCGCCCCACTTCGGATCGGGGCGGGCGACGACGGCGGCGGCCAGCACGTCGGGGTGGCGGTAGAGCACGTCTTCCACCTCGATCGACGAGATGTTCTCGCCGCCCGAGATGATGATGTCCTTGCTGCGGTCCTTGATCTTGATGTAGCCGTCCGGGTACTGCACCGCCAGGTCGCCGCTGTGGAACCAGCCGCCGGCAAACGCCTCGGCGGTGGCCTGGGGATTCTTCAGGTAGCCCTTCATCGTGATGTTGCCGCGGAACATGATCTCCCCCATGGTCTCGCCGTCGTGGGGCACCGGCTGCATGGTCTCCGGGTCGAGCACGGCGGCCGCACGCTGCAGGTGGTAGCGCACGCCCTGTCGGGCGTTCAGGCGCGCACGCTCGCCAATGTCCAGGTCGTTCCAGGCGTCATGCTTGGCGCATACCGTGGCCGGGCCATAGACCTCGGTCAGGCCGTAGACATGGGTCAGGTCGAAGCCCATCTGCTCCATGCCTTCGATCATCGCCGCCGGCGGCGCAGCGCCCGCCACCATGGCCTTGACACCGGCGGGCACGCCCTCCTTCATCGCCGCCGGCGCGTTGACCAGCAGGCCGTGCACGATGGGCGCGCCGCAGTAATGGGTGACACCGTGGTTGCGGATGGCGTCAAAGATCGCCTGCGCATCGACCCGGCGCAGGCAGACATTGACCCCGGCACGCGCCGCCACGGTCCACGGAAAGCACCAGCCGTTGCAGTGGAACATCGGCAGCGTCCACAGATAGACCGCGTGCTTGGGCATGTCCCACTCCAGCACGTTGCTCACCGCGTTGGTGTGCGCGCCGCGGTGATGGTAGACCACGCCCTTGGGGTTGCCCGTGGTGCCGCTGGTGTAGTTCAGCGCGATCGCGTCCCACTCGTCGCCGGGCAGCTCCCAGGCGAACTGCGGGTCGCCCGCTGCCAGAAAGTCCTCGTAGCGCACGCCGCCCAGGCTTTGCTGCGCGGGGCCGTACAAATCATCCTCGACCTCGATGATTGTCAGCGGCACAGTGCTCTGGCGCAGCTCCAGCGCCTTGCCCATGGCGGCGCTGAATTCGGGGTCGACGATCACCACCCTGGCCTCGCCATGGTCGAGCATGAAGGCAATGGTCTGCGGGTCCAGCCGCGTGTTGAGCGTATTGAGCACGGCGCCGGCCATCGGCACGCCAAAATGCGCCTCGACCATCGGCGGCGTGTTGGGCAGCATCGCGGCGACGGTGTCGTTCTTGCCAATGCCGGCGCGGCGCAGGCTGCTGGCCAGGCGGCGGCAGCGCTCATAGGTCTGGCCCCAGGTCTGGCGCAGGTCGCCGTGCACGATCGCCAGGCGCTCGGGATAGACCTCGGCGGTGCGCTCGATGAACGACAGCGGCGTCAGCGGCGCATGGTTGGCCTCGGTGCGGGGCAGATCCTGATCGTAGATGCTGGTGGTATTCATACGGTTTCTTTCTGTGAGCGCGTCGAAAAATGCCCGCCATTACAGCAGAGCATGCTGACGCGGCCCTGAAGCGATCATGTCCCTGGGCGAAAATACCGCCCGTGTCCATTCCCCAGTCATTCATCCAGGAGCTGCTCGCGCGCACCGACGTGGTCGACGTGGTCGGCCACCATGTGCAGCTCAAGAAAAGCGGCGCCAACTACATGGGGCTGTGCCCCTTCCACGGCGAAAAATCCCCCTCGTTCAGCGTCAGTCCGTCCAAGCAGTTCTATCACTGCTTTGGCTGCGGGCGTAACGGCAACGCCATCGGCTTTCTGATGGAGCACGCCGGCATGGGCTTCGTCGAAGCGGTGCAAGACCTGGCGCAGCAGGCTGGCCTGCAGGTACCGCGCGACGACCAGTCGCCGCAGGAGCGCGCGCGCGCCGCCGCCCAGCAGCGCCAGCAGGCCACGCTGACCGAGCTGCTGGAGCAGGCCGCCAGCGCCTGGCGGCGCCAGCTGCCGGCACATGCGCATGCAGTCAACTACCTGAAGGCGCGCGGCGTCTCGGGTGCGGTCGCGCGCACTTACGGCCTGGGCTATGCGCCGTCCGGCTGGCACGGCCTGGCCAGCGTGTTCGCCCAATACGACAACCCCCAGCTGGTCGAGGCCGGCCTGGTGTTGCAGGGCGAGGAGGACGGGCGCCGCTACGACCGCTTTCGCGACCGCATCATGTTCCCGATCCGCAACGTCAAGGGCGAATGCATCGCCTTTGGCGGGCGCGTGCTGGGCGACGAAAAGCCCAAATACCTGAACTCGCCCGAAACCCCGGTGTTCCACAAAGGGCGCGAACTCTATGGTCTGTTCGAGGCGCGCCAGGCGATCCGCGAGGCGGGCTACGCGCTGGTGACCGAGGGTTATATGGACGTGGTCGCGCTGGCGCAGCTGGGCTTTGGCAACGCCGTGGCCACGCTGGGCACGGCTTGCACGCCAGACCATGTGCACAAGCTGTTTCGCTTCACCGAGCAGGTGGTGTTCAGCTTTGACGGCGACGGCGCGGGCCGGCGCGCTGCGCACAAGGCGCTGGTGGCCGCTCTGCCCTACGCCAGCGACACGCGCTCGATCAAATTCCTGTTCCTGCCGCCCGAGCACGACCCCGACAGTTTCATCCGCGCCCACGGCGCCGACGCCTTCGCCCGCCACGTCGGCGACGCCACGCCGCTGTCGCGCTTTTTGATCGAGGCGGCCAGCCAGTCGTGCGACCTGGGCGTGCCCGAGGGGCGCGCCCACATGCTCAGCAACGCCCAGCCGTTATGGGCCCTGCTCCCCGACGGCGCGCTCAAACGCCAGCTGCAGGGTGAGCTGGCGCAACTGGCGCAGCTGCCCGCGCATGAGCTGGCCCAGCTGTGGTACCAGGCGCCGGACACGCCCGGCAGCCACGCCGCTGGCGCCCGCGCGCCAGCCCACCCGGGCGCCGGCCCCCGGGCGCGCCACGGCAGCTACCGGCGCCCGGCCATGGCGCAACCTCTGGCCGGCGCCTCCATGGTGCGGCGCGCCGACCACGCGCTGCGGCTGCTGCTGTCGCACATGGCATTCCTGGAGACGCTGACGCACGAAGACCACGCCGCGCTGGCTGCGCTGCCCGCCCCTCATGGCCCACTGTTTGCATGGCTGGAGATGCAGTGGCTGGAGCACGGCCCGCGCCCCTGGGCCGTGCTGCGCGAGCAGCTGCAAGACCAGGAGTACGACGGCCGCGCCTCTGGCAGCCAGGCGCTTGCCGAGCGCGTGATGACCGGCTCGCACGCGCAGACCGAAGGCGACGAGGCCGAGCTGCGCTGCGAGTTGCGCGACCTGCTCAATCGCATGCTGGTCGACACGATCAAGCACGAGCAAAGCGCGCTGATTGCCGCCGCCGCGCACGACCCGCAGGCCCTGCAGCGCTACCGCCTGCTGCAGGAGCGGCGCCATGCACTGGAAAATACCAAGGCGCTCGACTCTTGAAATTGCCGGAAAAGATATAATCTACGGTTTGTCGGCAAGAGCGACAGCAGTACCTCCGGACCGGGCAACCATGGCAAACGCAGACCATCGCCCACCTCACCGCAAGGGCTGCACACCAAATGATCGCCCAGACATCTTGCCTCGCGGGGATTCGCTCCGCATCTGCAAGGCGCGCACGCCTTGCCCGCGCCCGCAGCACTGCGCTTTCACGGGCAGCGGTTCGTCTCGATTCGTTCGGTGTGTCCTTTTTTGACCCAGAGGTTGTCCATGCCAGCCCAAAAAACTGCTTCTTCTCCTGCCAGCACGCCCGCCAAAAAGGCAGCGTCGACCAAAAAAACCAAGGCCAGTGAGGTCGAGGATCAACTGACCTCGGCCCAGCCGCTGGACGGCGACGCGTCCGCCGCCAAGAAAAAGCCCGCGCGCGCCAAAACCACCAAGGCGGCTGCCGCAGACGCCGGCGACGACAAGGCCAAGCCGGCGGCCAAAAAGCGCGCCACCAAAACTGCCGCGAAAACCGCCACCAAGCCGGCAGCCAAGACCACCGGCAAGGGCAAGAAGACCTTGCCGGGCGACGAGGACTTCTCCGACGCCGACATCGAAGCCGACCTGGAGGGCGAACCCGAGCCGGCAGCCGAGGCCAGCGCCGATGCGCCCGCCGAAAAGGTCAAGCCCCTGCGCATGAAGATCAGCAAGGCCAAGGAACGCGCCTTGATGAAGGAGTTCGGTCTCGACGAAACCGTGCTGTCCGAAGAGGACATGGCCAAGCGCCGCTCGCAGCTGAAGAAGCTGATCACGCTGGGCAAGACGCGCGGCTACCTGACGCAGGTCGAAATCTCCGACCACCTGCCCGACAAGCTGGTCGACGCCGAGACGCTGGAAGTCGTCGTCTCCATGCTCAGCGACATGGGCGTGGCGGTGTATGAGACCACGCCCGACGCCGAGACGCTGTTCCAGAACAACGTCACGCCGACGGCCACCACCGTCGAAGAGGCCGAGGAAGAGGCCGAGGCGGCGCTGTCCACCGTCGACAGCGAATTCGGCCGCACCACCGACCCGGTGCGCATGTACATGCGCGAGATGGGCACTGTGGAGCTGCTCACGCGCGAGGGCGAGATCGAGATCGCCAAGCGCATCGAGGGCGGCCTGATGGACATGATGGAGGCGATCAGCGCATCGCCCGCCACCATCGCCGAAATCCTGGCCATGGCCGAGGAAATCCGCGAGGGCAAGACCGTCATCTCGGCCATCGTCGACGGCTTCGCCGACCCCGAGGAAGCCGATGACTATGTCGCCGAGGAAGACTTCGACGAATACGACGACGAGGATGACGACGACGGCAAGGGCGGCTCCAAGGCCATGACGCGCCTGCTGGAAAAGCTCAAGAACGATGCGCTCGAGCGCTTTGACGAGCTGCGCGCGCTGTTCGAGAAGATGCACAAGATCTACGACAAGGAAGGCTATGGCAGCCCGACGTACATGAAGGTGCAGCATGAGATCTCGACCAAGCTGATGACGATCCGCTTCACCGCCAAGACCATCGAAAAGCTGTGCGACATGGTGCGCGCCCAGGTCGACGACGTGCGCAAGAAAGAGCGCGAGCTGCGCCGCATCATCGTGGACAAGTGCGGCATGCCGCAGGAGATATTCATCAAGGAATTTCCGGCCAACCTGCTGAACCTGCCCTGGGTGGAGAAACAGGCCGCCGCCGGCAAGCCCTGGAGCGCCGTAATGCAGCGCAACATCCCGCCGATCCAGGAACTGCAGCAGCACCTGCTGGATCTGCAGTCGCGCGTCGTCGTGCCGCTGACCGAGCTCAAGGCGATCAACAAGCGCATGAACGCAGGCGAGACCAACTCGCGCCACGCCAAGAAGGAGATGATCGAAGCCAACCTGCGCCTGGTGATCTCGATTGCCAAGAAGTACACCAACCGCGGCCTGCAGTTCCTCGACCTGATCCAGGAGGGCAACATCGGCCTGATGAAGGCGGTCGATAAATTCGAATACCGCCGCGGCTACAAGTTCTCGACCTACGCGACGTGGTGGATCCGCCAGGCCATCACCCGCTCGATCGCGGACCAGGCCCGGACCATCCGCATCCCGGTGCACATGATCGAGACCATCAACAAAATGAACCGCATCTCGCGCCAGCACCTGCAGGAGTTCGGCTTCGAGCCCGACGCCGCGCTGCTGGCCGAAAAGATGGAGATGCCCGAGGACAAGATCCGCAAGATCATGAAGATCGCCAAGGAGCCGATCTCGATGGAAACCCCCATCGGCGACGACGACGACAGCCACCTGGGCGATTTCATCGAGGACAGCAACAACACTGCACCAATCGAAGCGGCGATGCAGGCCGGCCTGCGCGACGTGGTCAAGGACATCCTGGACGGCTTGACGCCGCGCGAAGCCAAGGTGCTGCGCATGCGCTTTGGCATTGAAATGTCGACCGACCACACGCTGGAAGAAGTCGGCAAGCAGTTCGACGTGACGCGCGAGCGCATCCGCCAGATCGAGGCCAAGGCGCTGCGCAAGCTGAAGCACCCCAGCCGCAGCGACAAGCTGCGCAGCTTCATCGATTCGCTGTAAACCAGCCGCGCGCCTGCGCGTGATCACAAACCCGGGCCCGCCGATGGCAGCCCGGGTTTTTTGTGCCCGTCGCACATCGCTGGTATCGGCGGCGACAATGACCGCTTCATTGAACGCACGCGAGAGCCCACTGCCATGACCGCCACCGCCCACGACACCTACTCCTCAGACCGGTTGCGCTTTGCCGTGATGGGCGCGGGATCGGTCGGCTGCTACTTCGGCACGCTGCTGGCGCGCGCAGGCCACCAGGTCACGCTGATCGGTCGCCCGGCCCATGTCCAGGCCATCCAGGCCCGGGGGCTGCGCCTGCAGACGGCCACCGAGGACATCCACGTCCCCATCAGCGCCAGCACCGACCCGGCCGCGATCACGGGTGCGGACGTGGTGCTGCTGAGCGTCAAGTCGACCGACACCGAAAGCGCAGCCCGGCAAATCCAACCCCACCTGGGCGCGCACACGCTGGTGCTCACGCTGCAAAACGGCGTGGACAACGACGAGCGCGTGCGCAGCGTGCTGGGCCCCCGGCAGCCGGTGGGCGCAGCCGTCGTCTATGTGGCCACCGCCATGGCCGGCCCCGGCCACGTGCGCCATTACGGGCGCGGCGACCTGCTGCTGCCCCCATCGCCGGTCAGCGAGCGACTGGTTCGCGAACTGGCCGCCGCCGGCATTCCCGCCCAGGTCTCGTCCAACGTCCGGGGCGCGCTGTGGTCCAAGCTGGTCATCAACTGCGCCTACAACGCGCTGTCGGCCATCGTCCAGAAACCCTATGGCTGGCTGGTGCAGCAGGACGGGGCGCTGCAGCTCATCGACAACCTGGTCGCCGAATGCCTGGCGGTCGCGCAGGCCGAAGGGGTGGAGATGGCCGACGACATCCACGCTGCCGTCCAGGGCATCGCCGCATCCATGCCGGGGCAGCTTTCATCGACCGCACAGGATCTGGCGCGCGGCCACCCCAGCGAGATCGAGCACCTGAACGGCCATATCGTGCGCCGCGGCGCAGCCCTCTCCGTAGCCACGCCGGTCAACCAGGCCATGCTGGTGCTGGTGCGCATGCTGGAGACGCTTCGACCCGAGGCCGCCTCACGGCCCTGATTGCTCTGCAGAAAGCAAAAAGCCCGGGGAGCGAGCCCCGGGCTTTGGATATGTGTGGTGGACCGAATGAGGATCGAACTCACGACCTCTGCATTGCGAACGCAGCGCTCTCCCAGCTGAGCTATCGGCCCGTAGACGGATATTTTAATACCTGTCCCAGCCGCCGCGAGGCGGGTGCAGCATAAATTACGCCACGGCCGGGCGCACCCAAGCGCCCGGCGGGGTTGCACTCAGGCAGTGACGCCCTTGGCGACTTCGGCGTATTCCTCGATCTGGTCGAAGTTCATGTAGCGGTAGACGCTCGCCTTGTCCGCGTCGATGATGCCCATCTCCTTGAGGTATTCCTCGCGCGTGGGCAGCTTGCCCAGGCGGGATGCGATGGCGGTCAACTCGGCCGACCCCAGGAACACGTTGGTGTTGCGTCCCAGGCGGTTGGGGAAGTTGCGCGTGCTGGTGGAGATCACGGTCGCGCCCTCGCGCACCTGGGCCTGGTTGCCCATGCACAGCGAGCAGCCAGGCAGTTCGGTACGCGCGCCGGCGGTGCCGAATGCCGCGTAATGGCCTTCCTTGATCAGCTCGTTCTGGTCCATCTTGGTCGGCGGCGCGATCCACAGCTTGGCCGGAATGTCGCGCTGGCCCTGCAGCAGCTTGGCTGCCGCACGGAAGTGGCCGATATTGGTCATGCACGAGCCGATGAACGCCTCGTCGATCGGGGTGCCGGCCACTTCGGACAGGAACTTGGCGTCGTCCGGGTCGTTGGGGCAGCAGACGATGGGCTCCTTGATCTCGTTCATGTCGATCTCGATCACGGCTGCGTACTCGGCATCCTTGTCGGCTTCGAGCAGTTCGGGCTTGGCCAGCCAGGCCTCGACCTTCTCGATGCGGCGCTGCAGCGTCTTGGCGTCCGCGTAGCCGTCGGCAATCATGTTCTTCATCAGCACGATGTTGCTGGTGAGGTATTCCTTGATCGGCTCGGGGTTGAGCTTGATCGTGCAGCCGGCGGCAGAACGCTCGGCCGAGGCGTCGGACAGCTCGAATGCCTGCTCTACCTTCAGGTCTGGCAGGCCTTCGATTTCCAGCACCTTGCCCGAGAACACGTTCTTCTTGCCGGCCTTGGCGACGGTGAGCAGCCCTGCCTTGATGGCGTACAGCGGAATCGCGTGCACCAGGTCGCGCAGCGTCACGCCCGGCTGCATCTCGCCCTTGAAGCGCACCAGCACCGATTCGGGCATGTCCAGCGGCATGACGCCGGTGGCGGCGGCAAACGCGACCAGGCCGGAGCCCGCCGGGAAGCTGATGCCGATGGGGAAGCGCGTGTGCGAGTCACCGCCCGTGCCCACGGTGTCGGGCAGCAGCAGGCGGTTGAGCCAGCTGTGGATCACGCCGTCGCCCGGGCGCAGCGCAACGCCGCCGCGGTTGCTGATGAAGGCGGGCAGCTCGCGGTGGGTCTTCACGTCCACGGGCTTGGGATAGGCGGCGGTGTGGCAGAAGGACTGCATCACCATGTCGGCGGAGAAGCCCAGGCAGGCCAGATCCTTGAGCTCATCGCGGGTCATGGGGCCGGTCGTGTCCTGGCTGCCCACGGTGGTCATCTTGGGCTCGCAGTAGGTGCCGGGGCGAATGCCCTGTTGCACGCCGTCGATGGTCGGCAGGCCGCAGGCACGGCCGACCATCTTCTGCGCCAGCGTGAAGCCTGCCTTGGTTTCGGCGGGCGCCTGGGGCAGGCGGAAGGCGGTCGATGCAGGCAGTCCCAGGAATTCACGCGCCTTGGCGGTCAGCGCGCGGCCGATGATCAGGTTGATGCGGCCGCCGGCCTGCACTTCGTCGAGCAGCACCTGGCTCTTGAGCTCGAAGTCGGCGATCTTGGCGCCGGCCTTCTCGATCTTGCCCGCGTAGGGGTAGATGTCGATCACGTCGCCCATCTCCATCCTGGAGACGTCGACCTCGATCGGCAGCGAGCCGGAATCCTCTTGCGTGTTGAAAAAGATCGGGGCGATCTTGCCGCCCAGCGTCACACCGCCAAAGCGCTTGTTGGGCACGAAGGGAATGTCGTCGCCCGTGGCCCAGATCACGCTGTTGGTGGCCGATTTGCGGCTCGAACCCGTGCCGACCACGTCGCCCACGTAGGCAACGGTGTGGCCCTTTTTCTTCAGATCCTCGATGAACTGCATCGGGCCGCGCACGCCGTCTTGCTCGGGCTTGAAGGCCGCGTCGGGACGGGTATTCTTGAGCATCGCCAGGTAGTGCATCGGGATGTCGGGGCGCGTCGTGGCGTCGGGCGCGGGCGACAGGTCGTCGGTATTGGTCTCGCCCGGCACCTTGAAGACGGTGACCGTGATTTTTTCCTCGACCTTGGGGCGGCTGGTAAACCACTCGGCGTCGGCCCAGCTCTGCATGACCTCCTTGGCGCGGGCGTTGCCGGCCTTGGCCTTGTCGGCGACGTCGTTGAAGTAGTCGAACATCAAGAGCGTCTTCTTGAGCGCCTCGGCCGCCACGCCGGCGACTTCTGCGTCGTCCAGCAACTCGATCAGCGGGTGCACGTTGTAGCCGCCCACCATGGTGCCCAGCAGCTCGGTGGCGCGCGCCTTGCTGATCAGGCCAACCTGGATGTCGCCGTGCGCGACCGCAGCCAGAAAGCTGGCCTTGACCTTGGATGCGTCGTCCACGCCCGGCGGGACGCGGTACGTCAGCAGGTCGAGCAGGAAGGCCGGATCCTCGCCAGCAGGCGGGCTCTTGATCAGCTCGATCAGCGCGGCCACCTGCTTGGCATCCAGCGCCAGCGGCGGAATGCCCAGTTTGGCGCGCTCTGCGGCATGTTCGCGGTAGGCTTTCAACATGGTTCTCAATCTCCAAAGGGTGGGTTCTTCAATCGTGGGGCAACACTGCGCTGGGCGCACCCGCCCGCAAGCGGGCGCACCAACCACCGTCGCGCGGCGTGCTCGGGCTTATTTCTGCGGCAGCGCGTCGATCAGGCTGGGCGGCGGATTGGTCTTGTAGGCCTCGACCACCGCCATCTGCTGCGCGCTATGGCATTCATCGGCCATGCGCTGGCCCAGTTTCTGGTTCAGCAGCATGGATTTGTTGGCAATCTGTACCCAGATGGCACCGGCGCGCTCGTCTTCCATGCGCACCGCACCTGTGGAGGTGGCCACCGGCGTCATGTGGTATTTGAAATTTTTTCCGTACACATGAAAGCGCCCCGGCGACTGCGCATCGTGCTCGATGTTGACGAAGGCACCCAGCTCGCACGGAATACGGCCGGTATGCACTTCTTGCGCAATCGTGCGCTGCTCATCGGTGAGCGGGGTATCGGCGACGACCGCAGCGACCACCGCGGCCGCCGCTGGTGTAGCCGTCGCCACGACTGCCTTGCGGGCGCTCTTGGGCGCCGTCTTGGCCGTTTTAGCCGCTGGCTTGGCCGCAGTCGCTGCGGCCTTGGCACGCGGCTGCGCCTGCTGGGGCTGGGCGACGGCCAGGCCGCAAAACAGGGCCAGGGCAGCGCAGGTGGTGAAGATCTTCATGGTTGCATCCACAAGGAGAAAGAGACTTCCCATTTTACGAGTCGGCACCCGCACCAACGGCCTCAAACCATGGCTTGACGCCGTCCGGCAACGGGCGCGCGGTACGCCAGGCGCGTTCAAGCACCTGCCAGAAATAGCGGTAGCTGGCGCGGTCGTGCAGCACGCCGTCGTCGCTGATCGGCGCCCAGTCGGCGCCGGCGGCGGCCACCAGAATGCGCGCGGCCTGGGCGATCTCCGCGTCCTGCGGCGCAAACGCAGCAAGAATGGGGCGGATCTGCGCCGGGTGGATGCTCCACATGCGGGTGTAGCCCAGCTGCTGCGCGGCATGCGCGGCGGCCGCCTGCATCGCTGCAGCGTCCTTGAACTCGGTCACCACGCAGTGCGACGGCACCTTGCCATGGGCGTGGCAGGCGCTGGCGATCTCCAGCTTGGCGCGCAGTACCAGCGGGTGCGCGAACTGCCCGCTCGAACCCATGGCGCTGGCGGGAATGGCACCGCCATGCGCCGAGACGAAGTCCATCAGCCCGAAGCTCAGGCTCTGGATGCGCGGGTGCGCGGCAATGTCGAAGGCCTGCTGCACCGCAGCGGGCGACTCTATCAGCGCATGCAGCGCCAGATCGGGGCAGCCGGCCGCGGCCAGCGCGCGCTCGGCGACCAGCACGTCGTCGACCGACTCGACCTTGGGCAGCATGATGTGCGTCAGGCGACGGCCGGCCTGGCCGGCGATGATGGCGATATCGTCGAAAAATGCCGGGTGATCCACCGTGTGCACGCGCACCGCGACGCGTGCCTCGGGCGCGGCCTGCCCGGCCAGGCGGGCCACCAGCTCGGCGTGCGCCCTCTCCTGCCCCACGGGCGCGCCGTCCTCGCAGTCCAGCGTGACGTCGAATACGCAGTGACCGAATTCGGCGGTCATCTCGGCCTGCAGCTGCAGGCTCTTGACCATGCGCTGCTCGACGCCGCTGTAGTGGTCGCACACGGGCAGCACGACGGCGCCGGCCTGCGCATCGCGCAGAACCTGGGCGGGGTGGGCACTGGACAGAGGGGTCATGGCTTGCGTTGCGCGACGATGAAAATACGGGGGAAGGCCAGCAGGCGGGTGCCGTCGGTGCGCGCCGGGTAGGCAGCGTCGATGCGGCGCTCGTACTCGGCCAGAAAGGGCGCCTGCAATGCAGTGGGCAGCGCGTCGACGAAGGGCTTGATGCCCGCGCCCCGCACCCACTGCACGATGGCCGCAGGCGAGGCCAGCGGCTGCTGGTAAATGGTGTGCCAGACATCGACCGACGCGGCGGCCATTGCGGGGGCTGCCAGCAGGTCGTAATAGGCGGCAGCAGGCAGCAACGCGGTGCGCGCCTGCGCGGCATCTGCGCCGATATGGCTGGCGTATTGCGGCAGGGCGGCCACCTCGCGCACCAGCCGGTGCACGGGTTCGCCCAGGTTGTCGGGCATCTGCACGGCCAGAACGCCGCCGGGCGCAAGGCAGGAGAACAGGCGCGGGAACAGCACCTCGTGATCCGCCGCCCATTGCAGCGAGGCGTTGGCAAAGATCAGGTCGGGGCGCTCATTGGCGGCCGGCTCCCACCCGGCCATGTCGGCCAGCACGAAGCCCGCCTGCGGCAGCTGCCGGCGCGCCTGCGCCAGCATGGCCCGGGAGTTGTCGACGCCGGTGGCCTGCGCGCCGGCAAAGCGCTGCAGCAGCAGGGCCGTGGAATTGCCCGGGCCGCAGCCCAGATCCGCCACGCGGCGGGCCTGGATCAGCGGCACCCGCGCCAGCAGCTCTGCCGCCGGGCGCGCACGCTCGTCGGCAAAGCGCAGGTACAGCGCGGGGTTCCAGTCCTGCATGGGCGTTGCTTACAGCAGGTGCTTGACGCCGTCCTGCTCGCCCTGCAGCTCGGCCAGGGTCTTGTTGATGCACTCCTGCGAGAAGGCATCAATCGGCAGATCCTTGACGATGGTGTACTTGCCGCCCTCGGTCGTGACCGGGAAGCCGAACACCACATCCTTGGGAATGCCGTATTCGCCGTTGGATGGGATGCCCATCGTGACCCACTTGCCGCCCGTGCCCAGAGCCCAGTCGTGCATGTGGTCGATGGCGGCGTTGGCGGCCGACGCGGCCGAGGACAGGCCGCGCGCAGCAATGATGGCCGCGCCGCGCTTGCCGACGGTGGGCAGGAACACGTTGGCGTTCCAGTCCTGGTCGTTGATCGCGTCCTTCACCGACTTGCCGTTGACCGTGGCGAAGCGGTAGTCGGCGTACATGGTGGGCGAGTGGTTGCCCCAGACGCACAGCTTCTCGATGTCGCCCACGGCCACGCCCATCTTGGTGGCGATCTGGCTGGCGGCGCGATTGTGATCCAGGCGCAGCATGGCGGTGAAATTCTCGCGCGGCAGGTCGGGCGCGCTCTTCATCGCGATGTAGGCGTTGGTGTTGGCGGGGTTGCCCACGACCAGCACCTTGACGTTGCGGCTGGCCACGGCGTTCAGCGCCTTGCCCTGGGCGGTGAAGATCTGGGCATTGGCAGCCAGCAGGTCGGAGCGCTCCATGCCGGGGCCGCGCGGGCGGGCACCGACCAGCAGCGCGTAATCGGTGTCCTTGAACGCGGTCATCGGATCAGAGTGGGCCTCGATGCCGGCCAGCAGCGGGAAGGCGCAGTCTTCCAGCTCCATGATCACGCCCTTGAGCGCGTTCTGCGCCTTTTCGTCCGGAATCTCGAGCAATTGCAGGATGACGGGCTGATCCGCACCCAGCATGGCACCGGAGGCAATGCGAAACAGCAGTGCATAACCAATTTGACCGGCAGCACCAGTGACTGCGACGCGGACGGGCTTCTTGCTCATAAAAGGGCTCCAAAAGGGCTAAAAAATCAGGTGCGAGGGGTGCATTCGCCGCCCTTGACAGGCAGCCCGACGCCCCGCAAACAGTCGTGTATTTTACGGTTGAATCGGGGTCTTGGTCAATTTATCTTATGTCTTATATAAGATATGATCGTCCACCAGGTACGCACTGCCCGGCAGCGCCCGCACCATCGCGAACACACCATGTCCAGCCTCCCACCCACCGCCACGCCCGCTGCTGCACGCACGCCTGCACCGGCCGCAGTCGCGCCGGCCTTCAGCCCGCTGTACCAGCAGATCAAGGGGCTGATACTGCGCAGCCTGCAGGAAGGCGAATGGAAGCCCGGCGAGTCCATTCCGAGCGAGATGGATCTGGCCGGGCGCTTTCGCGTCAGCCAGGGGACGGTGCGCAAGGCCATCGACGAGCTGGCGGCCGAAAACCTGGTGATACGCCGCCAGGGCAAGGGCACCTTCGTCGCCACCCACGCCGAGCACCAGGTGCAGTACCGCTTTCTCAAGCTGCTGCCCGACCAGGGCGACGCACGCGAAGAAGGCCCGGCCCAGCGTACCGTGCTCGAATGCCGCCGCGCGCGCGCCAGTGCCGACGTGGCCCGCGCCCTGGCGCTGCGCACCGGCGATACGGTCATCCTGGCGCGGCGCATTCTCGCGTTTGCCGGTGTGCCCACCATCCTGGAGGAATTGTGGCTGCCCGGCCAGGCCTTCAAGGGCCTGAGCGCCGAGCAGATGGCCAGCTACCAGGGGCCGACCTACGCGATGTTCGAGCTGGAATTCGGGGTGCGCATGGTGCGCGCCGACGAGAAAATCCGCGCGGTACTGCCCGATGCCGCCCAGGCGCAGTCGCTGGGCGTGAGCGAGACGACGCCGCTGCTGAGCGTCGAGCGCCTGGCCTACACCTACAACGACGCGCCCATGGAGCTACGCCGCGGCCTGTACCGCACCGACACGCATTACTACTTCAATGCCCTGAATTGACCCGTTTCTGATCCAGCGCAGCAGCCCCCGGCACGGCAAAGACCACAATACGGCGCCGCGCTTCGCTGCATTGCAATAGAATTTTGGGTTGTCTGCACCCGTTCCGATTACAACGCAGTTACATCAACGAAAGACCCACGACATGTCAGAGATCGCCAAAAAGCCGCGGCCCGAGTTCCGCAACCTGAACCTGTTCACCGATGTACGCACCTACCGCCTGCCGCTGGCGGCGCTGGTGTCCATCCTGCACCGCGTCAGCGGCATGCTGCTGTTCTTGCTGCTGCCGTTCATCGTCTGGCTGTTCGATACCTCGGTGTCCTCGGAGATCTCATTCGGCAAGTTCACCGCCGCCTTCAACGTGGGCCTGGGCATCCTGCCCGCCTGGTTCATCAAGCTGGTGGTACTGGCGCTGATCTGGGCCTACCTGCACCACCTGGCCGCTGGCGTGCGCCACCTGGTGCTGGACGTGACGCACCGCACCACCAAGGATTTCGGCCGCCACTCCGCAGTCGCCACGCTGGCGTTCAGCATCGTGCTGACGCTGATCCTGGGCGCCAAGCTGTTTGGCCTGTACTGATTCGTTGCATCCAAGGAGAACCATTCCATGTCGACTACTTACGGCTACAAACGCACCGTCGTCGGTGCCCACTACGGTTGGAAAGACTTCCTGGTGCAGCGCATCAGCGCGCTGCTGCTGGGCCTGTTCACCCTGCTGGTGCTGTGCCAGGTGCTGTTCAGCTCGGGCCCCATCGGCTACGACACCTGGTCGGGCATCTTCGCGCCGCAGTGGATGAAGGCGCTGACTTTCTCGGTCATCGTCGCGCTGATCTGGCACGCCTGGGTGGGCATCAACAGCATCTGGTACGACTACGCCAAGCCTGCGGGCCTGCGCCTGATCCTGCAGGCTTTGAGCGCCGTCTGGCTGGTCAGCTGCGGCGGCTGGGCCGTTCAGGTGCTGTGGCGCCTGTAACCCAAAGCACCGCCCGTCCACGATTTTTCAGATTCGATACCCCACCATGAGCTACACCAAAAAAGATATTGCTGTCCGCAAGTTCGACGTCGTGATCGTCGGCGCCGGCGGCTCGGGCATGCGCGCTGCGCTTGAACTCTCGCGCGCCGGCCTGTCCGTCGCCTGCCTGTCCAAGGTCTTCCCCACGCGCTCGCACACCGTCGCCGCCCAGGGCGGCGTGTCGGCCTCGCTCGGCAACATGAGCGAGGACAACTGGCACTATCATTTCTACGACACCATCAAGGGCGGCGACTGGCTGTCCGACCAGGACGCCGTCGAATTCATGTGTCGCGAGGCGCCCAACGTCGTGATCGAGCTGGAGCACTTCGGCATGCCGTTCGACCGCAACGCCGACGGCACCATCTACCAACGCCCCTTCGGCGGCCACACCGCCAACTACGGTGAGAAGCCGGTGCAGCGCGCCTGCGCCGCGGCCGACCGCACCGGCCACGCCATGCTGCACACGCTGTACCAGCAGAACGTGAAGACGCACACCAACTTCTTCGTCGAGTGGATGGCGCTGGATCTGCTGCGCAACACCCAGGGCGACGTGGTCGGCGTCACCGCGCTGGAGCTGGAGACCGGCGACCTGTACGAACTGCGCGCCAAGGCCGTGCTGCTGGCCACCGGGGGCGCGGGCCGCATCTTCGCCGCATCGACCAACGCCTTCATCAACACCGGCGACGGCCTGGGCATGGCCGCGCGCGCCGGCATCCCGCTGCAGGATCTGGAGTTCTGGCAGTTCCACCCCACCGGCGTGGCCGGCGCGGGCGTGCTGCTGACCGAGGGCTGCCGCGGCGAGGGCGCCATCCTGCTCAACAGCAACGGCGAGCGCTTCATGGAGCGCTACGCGCCCACCTTGAAGGATCTGGCGCCGCGCGACTTCGTCTCGCGCTCGATGGACCAGGAGATCAAGGAAGGCCGTGGCTGCGGCCCGAACAAGGACTACATCCTGATGAAGCTCGACCACCTGGGCGCCGAGACCATCCACAAGCGCCTGCCCTCGGTGGAGGAGATCGGCCACAACTTCGCCAACGTCGACATCACCAAGGAGCCGATCCCGGTCGTCCCCACCATCCACTACCAGATGGGCGGCGTCCCGACCAACATCCATGGCCAGGTCGTCACCTGGGACGGCGAGAAGAACAACGTCGTCAACGGCCTGTACGCCGTGGGCGAATGCGCCGCGGTGTCGGTGCACGGCGCCAACCGCCTGGGCACCAACTCGCTGCTGGATCTGCTGGTCTTCGGCAAGTCGGCGGGCAAGCACATCGTGCAGTTCGTCAAGGACTTCGGCGACCTGCACGAGGTGCCGGCCGACGCCTGCGACCGCACGCTGGCGCGCCTGAACGAGCTGGAGAACTCCAAGGACGGCATCTACGCCCAGGATCTGGCCAATGAAATCCGCCAGACCATGCAAGCGCATGCCGGCGTGTTCCGCACGCAAAAAGGCATGGACGAAGGCGTCGAGAAGATTGCCGCCATCCGCGAGCAAGTGGCCCAGGTCGCGCTCAAGGACAAGTCCAAGGTCTGGAACACCGCCCGCATGGAGGCGCTGGAAGTCGACAACATGATCGAAGTGGCGCAGGCGACGATGGTGTCGGCCGCCGCGCGCCACGAATGCCGCGGCGCCCACACCGTGGACGACTACGAGCACCCCGCCGACCACCCCACCGCGCCGCTGGGCCGCGACGACGTCAACTGGCTCAAGCACACGCTGTGGCACAGCGCCACCAACAGCCTGACCTACAAGCCGGTGACCATGAAGCCGCTGACGGTAGACAGCATCCCCCCGAAGGTGCGCACGTTCTGAAGCCCGCCCGTCCCACGAAAGAAATACACCATGCAACGCACTTTCAAGATCTACCGCTACGACCCGGACAAGGACGCCAAGCCCTACATGCAGACCATGCAGGTCGAGCTCGACGGCCATGAGCGCATGCTGCTGGACGCACTGCTCAAGCTCAAGAAGCAGGATCCGTCGCTGTCGTTTCGCCGCTCCTGCCGCGAAGGCGTGTGCGGCTCGGATGCGATGAACATCAACGGCAAGAACGGCCTGGCCTGCCTCACCAACATGAAGACGCTGCCCGGCGACATCGTTCTGCGCCCGCTGCCGGGCCTGCCGGTGATCCGCGACCTGATCGTGGACATGACGCAGTTCTTCAACCAGTACCACTCGATCAAGCCCTATCTGCAAAACGAAGAGCCGACGTCGCCCTCCAAGGAGCGCCTGCAGTCGCCCGAGGAGCGCGAGGAGCTCGATGGCCTGTACGAGTGCATTCTGTGCGCCAGCTGCTCCACCGCCTGCCCCAGCTTCTGGTGGAACCCGGACAAGTTCGTCGGCCCCGCCGGCCTGCTGCAGGCCTACCGCTTTATCGCCGACAGCCGCGACACCCACACCGGCGAGCGCCTCGATAACCTGGAAGACCCGTACCGGCTGTTCCGCTGCCACACCATCATGAACTGCGTGGACGTGTGCCCCAAGGGCCTCAAGCCCGCCGCCGCCATCAGCAAGATCAAGGAGCTGATGGTGCGCCGCGCCATCTGATGCACATGACCGCAGAGCAGCCGCTCGGCGAACGCGAGATCGCCATCCTGCGCTGGCGCAGCCGCCGTGGCCTGGTGGAGAACGACTTGTTCATCGAGCGTTTTTTCGACCGCCACGGCGCGCGGATCACGCCCAGCCAGGCCGACGCCATCACGACGTTGATGAACCTGGCGGACAACGACCTGCTGGACTTGCTGCTGCGACGCAGCGAGCCGGCAGGCGAGCTGGACACCGACACCGTCCGCACCGTGCTGGAGCTGCTGCGCGAACGCACCTGAGAGGTTGGAAAAATTCTCAACCTCTCAGCGCCCGGATCGGGTGTCCACTATTTACAGAGCAACCAACCCAAGGAATCAGCAAATGAAACTGGCAGACAACAAAGCGACGCTATCGTTCAGCAACGGCAAGCCCAGCGTGGAGCTTCCCGTATACCAGGGCAGCATCGGTCCGGACGTCATCGACATCCGCAAGTTGTATGGCCAGACGGGCATGTTCACCTACGATCCGGGTTTTCTGTCGACGGCATCGTGCCAGTCGGCCATCACCTACATCGACGGCGACAAGGGCGAGCTGCTGTACCGCGGCTACCCCATCGAGCAGCTGGCCACCCAGTGCGACTACCTGGACACCTGCTACCTGCTGCTCAACGGCGAGCTGCCCAACGACAGCCAGCGCAACGAATTCCACGGGTTGGTGCTCAAACACACCATGGTGCACGAGCAGATGCAGTTCTTTCTGCGCGGTTTTCGCCGTGACGCCCACCCGATGGCCGTGCTGACGGGCCTGATCGGCGCGCTGTCGGCCTTCTATCACGACAGCACCGACATCACCAACCCCAAGCACCGCGAGATCGCCGCCATCCGCCTGATCTCCAAGCTGCCCACGCTGGTGGCCATGGCCTACAAGTACGGCATGGGCCAGCCCTACATGTACCCGCGCAACGACCTGTCCTACGCCGGCAACTTCCTGCGCATGATGTTCGGCACGCCCTGCGAGGACTACGTGGTCAATCCCGTGATCGAGCGCGCGATGGACCGCATCTTCATCCTGCACGCCGACCACGAGCAGAACGCCTCCACCTCCACCGTGCGCCTGTGCGGCAGCTCGGGCACGAATCCGTTCGCGGCGATTGCCGCTGGCGTCGCCTGCCTGTGGGGCCCGGCCCACGGCGGCGCCAACGAAGCCTGCCTGAACATGCTCGAACACCTGCAGGCCAACGGCGGCGTCGCCAAGGTCGGCGAATTCATGGAACAGGTCAAGGACAAGAACAGCGGCGTCAAGCTGATGGGCTTTGGCCACCGCGTCTACAAGAACTACGACCCGCGCGCCAAGCTGATGCAGGAGACCTGCAACGAGGTTCTGGCCGAACTGGGCCTGGAAAAAGACCCGCTGTTCGCGCTGGCCAAGCAGGTCGAGAAGATCGCGCTGGAAGACGAATACTTCGTCGAGCGCAAGCTCTACCCGAACGTGGACTTCTACTCCGGCATCGTGCAGCGTGCCATCGGCATTCCGGTCAGCCTGTTCACCGGCGTGTTCGCGCTGGCGCGCACCGTCGGCTGGATCGCCCAGCTCAACGAAATGCTGGCCGACCCCGAGTACAAGATCGGCCGCCCGCGCCAGCTGTTCACCGGCTCGCCGCGCCGCGACATCGCATAATTCCGTTTCTATATCGATCGAGTACGCGAAGGCGAAGCGCAGACAGTGCTATAGCACGACAAGCGAAGCCGACAAAGTAATCGGTTGATATGGAAATGGA
>PGEI01000049.1 GCA_002894305.1 Comamonadaceae bacterium CD01 | reverse complement strand
AGCGCGGCGTGGCTGCCAGGCGGGACGTCCTGGATTCCGGCCTTCGCCGGAATGACGGGGACGGGGCCGCGTGCGGAGTTGGCTCAGCAGTTGCTGAAGTCCGGCTTTCTCTTGGCCATGAAGGCGGTGAAGGCCTCCTTGGCTGCCGCGCCGGCCATCAGGCGGCCGAAGCTCTCGCCCTCCTCTTGCATGCGCGCGGCCACCTGGCTGGCCTGGCCGGCCTTCATCAGGCGCTTGGTCTCGACCAGCGCGGCCAGCGGCTTGGCGGCCAGCTTGCGCGCCTGGGCCTGGGCCAGCGCGTTGCATTCGGCCGGCGGCACCACGCGGTTGACCAGGCCCACCTCCAGCGCCGCCTCGGCCAGGAAGGGCTCGCCCAGCAGCAGCGCCTCGGCCGCGCGGTGGTAGCCCAGCATTTGCGGCAGCAGCAGGCTGCTGGCGGCCTCGGGGCACAGGCCCAGGTTGACGAAGGGCAGCGCGAACGCGGCGTTGTCGCCGGCGTAGACCAGGTCGCAGTGCAGCAGCAGCGTGGTGCCAATGCCCACGGCCGGCCCGCAGACCGCCGCGAGCAGCGGCTTGGGGAAGGTGGAGATTTCACGCAGAAAGCGCCACACCGGGCGTTCGCCCGCCGGTGCCCGGCCAGCGCCCTGCGCCTGCTGCAGGAAGTCGGCAATGTCGTTGCCGGCGCTGAAGACCGCCATGTCGCCCTGGAAGACGACGCAGCGCACCGCGCCATCCGCGCGCGCCGCCTGCAGCGCGTCGGCCATGGCCGCATACATGGCCTCGGTGATCGAGTTCTTCTTGTCCGCGCGGTTGAAGGTGAGGGTGGTGACACCGGCCTCGGTGTGCACCAGGATGTCTTGCGTGTCCATGGTTTTCATTCCTTGTAGTAGACGATCTGGTGGCTGGTCGCCAGCAGCAGGCCGGCCTCGTTCCACAGCTGCGCGCTCTGGTCGAAGTAGCCATTGCGAAAGTCCTGCGCGCGCGCCTGGGCCAGCAGATGGCCGGCTCCGGTCGCGGCCAGCTCGGCGCCGCCCGCGTGAAAGTACACCGTCATCGACACCGTGCCCGCAGGCACGTGGCGCGCGCGGCGCAGCCATACGCGCGGGAAGAACACGTCGGCCAGCGCGGCCAGGCTGGCAAAGTCCAGCGCGCGCGGCTGGGCGTCGCGCACCCACAGCTGCGACAGGCTGGTCTCGCCGCAGCCGTCCCATTGCGTCGGGATGCTGCCGGTGATCGGGCGCATCTCGTACTGGCGCAGCCACTGGACGGGGAAATGGTCGCGCGCCAGCACCGTGCATTGCTGCGGCGTGGGCACGGCCGGCGCCGGCGTGTCGGCCACGCCCCAGGTGGTGCGGCGCACCGCGGTAATGGCCGTGGCCGTGCTGACCACCTGCGCCACGCCGTCGCTGCCTGCCTGCAGCTGCACGATGCTCCAGTGCTGGCTGGAGCGGTTGGTGCGCACCGGCGTGGCCTGCACTGTGAACGCACCCTCACCGACGGCCGCGGCAAAGTTGACGGTCAGCGACAGCGGCTCGCCAATGCGGTCCGGGTGCTGCAGCACGGCTTGCAAGAGCGTGGCGGCGGTGATGCCGCCATACGGCCCCACCATGTTCCAGTAGGCTGGCGTGGTGCGGCCGGCAAATTCGTGGGCGCGGCCGGTGGGCGCCAGCACCAGCGCATCGTCCAGCGGATGAAGGGCCTGGCCGGCCTGCTCGGGGGTCAAGGTGGTCGTGTTCATGGTCGTGCAAGTGTGCCGCGTCGTGTCGACAGCGGGCGTCGTGTTCGTGACTGAGGCCCGCCAAGACGGTCATGGCGAAAAAAAGCGGCCTCGCGGCCGCTTCGCTCCCCGTGCAATCAACGACGAGGTTCCGGCGTATCAGGCGGCGCGCCGCTTGCGGCGCTGCACGCCCAGCATGCCCAGCAGGCCGGCGCCCAGCAACAGGCCCGAGGCCGGCAGCGGAACGGGGCTGACGGCGGCGGAGCCGAAGCTGATGTCGTCAATGACGACCTGCGCGCTGCTGTCACCGCCGGAGATCACGATTTTGTTCACCAACAGCGGCCCCCAGTCGTCGAACTGCACCAGCGTGGGCGTGCCGGCGTTCAAGGCAACCTCCTTGGTTGCGACCAGCACGCCGCCGTCGTACGCCTGGATGGTCGTCGTGCCACTGAAATACACCTTGGTCAGGTACAGGCTGTCGAGCGTGAAGGCCGTGGCGCTGGAAAAGCTGGCGCTGCCCCCGCTGGAATTGCTGATCGCATGCGAGCCCGAGACCACGCCATCGCCGTAAGGGCCATAGTAGGAGTCCTTGCCGACGGCAAAAAAGTTGTCCCAGGTCAGGCCGGCGTAGTCCTGCGGCACCGTGACGAAGCCCGTCGTTCCCAGGTCATTGAAATCCAGGGTTTCCGCAGAAGCCCCCACTGCTGCGCACGCCAGCGCCACCGAAACCCACATTTTTTTCAACATATTCTTCCCCTGTCGATCGTCATTGCACAACGGCAAACCCGCCATTTTAGGCTGAGCGCCAGCAACGCGCCGAATGCACGCGGCCGTGTCATGCATCGGCGCACCAGCGTTGCAGCACGGCCGCCGCACGCGGCCACAGGCTGGCCTCGAACGCACTGCGGAAAAATCCCATGTGGCCAATGCGCGCGCCCTGCACGGCCTGGGCGTCGATGCGCTCGATCTGCCGCGGCGCGCCGGCGTACAGCGCCAGCAGCGACTGCGTGCCGCGCAGCGTCATCATCTCGTCGTCGGCAAAGCTGAGCGCGTGGATGGGATAGCGCACTGCCGCATAGCTGCGCGCCACCGCCTCGCCCTCGGCGCCGACGCTGTAGCGCGGACTCAGGCACCAGCGGCGCCACTGCCAGGCGACGCCCGCGGGCAGGTCGCCGATCACGCCCAGGCGCCGGCCCGGAAAGTAGCCGCAGGCCAGCGTGGACGCGGGCAGCACCCCGTACCACAGCAGATGCGCCCGGCGCCGCGCCTGCGGCGCGATTTCGCGCCAGTAGCCGCTGCCTGCGGCCACGGCGAGAAGCCCATCGACCTGGCCAGGCCGCTGGAACAGCCCCGGCAGCTGCGCACCCAGGCTGTGGCCCAGCAGAAACAGCGGCCGACCGGGCAGCTGGGCACGCGCCTGCGCCACCACGGCCTCGTAGTCGCGCGCCCAGTCCAGCAGGTTGGCGCGCACGCGCCGCGCCGGCCCCTGCAGCGACGCGCCGTGTCCACGGTAGTCAAACGTCGTGACGCGAAAGCCCTGCCGCGCCAGCCAGGCTGCAAAGTCCTGGTAATAGCGCTGGGGCACGCCGATGGCGCAGCCCAGCACCACGCTGGCGCGGGCATCCCCCGTGCTTTCGTGCACCTGCAGCGCCAGT
Organism: Comamonadaceae bacterium CD01; assembly: GCA_002894305.1. Lineage (GTDB taxonomy): Bacteria > Pseudomonadota > Gammaproteobacteria > Burkholderiales > Burkholderiaceae_C > Comamonas_C > Comamonas_C faecalis. The sequence goes on along the minus strand of PGEI01000049.1, from coordinate 23,082 downwards.
TGCGTGCCGCCGGCCTGCACCAACTGCCTGGCTTCAGACACGCTCGAAGATGCCCGCCGCGCCCTGCCCCATGCCCACGCACATCGTGACCATGCCGTACTTCAGGTTCTTGCGGCGCAGCGCGTGCACCACGGTGGCCGAGCGGATGGCGCCGGTGGCGCCCAGCGGGTGGCCCAGCGCAATCGCGCCGCCCATCGGGTTGACCACGTCGGGGTTCAGGCCCAGCGTGCGGATCACCGCCAGCGACTGCGCGGCAAAGGCCTCGTTGAGCTCGATCCAGCCCATGTCCTCGTGCTTGAGGCCGGCGTAGCGCAGCGCGGCCGGAATCGCCTCGATCGGGCCGATGCCCATGATCTCGGGCGGCACGCCCTTGCTGGCAAAGCTGACGAAGCGCGCCAGCGGCGTCAGGCCAAAGCGCTTGACGGCCGCCTCGCTGGCCAGGATCAGCGCGCCGGCGCCGTCGCTGGTCTGGCTGCTGTTGCCGGCCGTCACCGTGCCGCGCGCGGCAAACACGGTGCGCAGCCTGGCCAGGCCTTCGAGCGTGGTGTCCGGGCGCGCGCCTTCGTCCAGGCTGACGGTGCGCGTTTTGGCCACCGCCTCGCCTGCCTGCAGATCCACGCCGCGGTCGGTGACCTCGATCGGAGTGATCTCGTCGGCAAACTCGCCCGCCTGCTGCGCGGCAATGGCGCGCTGGTGCGACTGCAGCGCAAACGCGTCCTGCGCCTCGCGCGAGACCTTCCACTGCTGCGCCACCTTCTCGGCCGTCAGGCCCATGCCGTAGGCAATGCCCACGTCTTCGCTGCGCGTGAAGATGTTGGGCGAGAGGCTGGGGCTGTTGCCCATCATCGGCACCATGCTCATGCTCTCGACGCCGGCGGCAATCATCACGTCGGCCTCGCCCACGCGGATGCGATCGGCCGCCATCTGCACCGCCGACAGGCCCGAGGCGCAGAAGCGGTTGACGGTGATGCCACTGACGCTGGTCGGCAGGCCGGCCAGCACCGCACCGATGCGCGCGACGTTCAGGCCCTGCTGCGCCTCGGGAATGGCGCAACCGGCGATCACGTCCTCCACCGCCTTCGGGTCGAGGCCGGGCACCTGCGCCAGCGCCGCGCGAATGATGGTGGCCAGCAGGTCGTCAGGCCGGTAATTGCGGAAAAAGCCCTTGTGCGACCGCCCGATGGGCGTGCGCGTGGCGGCGACGATGTAGGCGTCCTGGATTTGTTTCATGGGAATCACTCCTTGGGTATCTGGCACCTTCCCCCACTGGGGGAAGGCTGGGATGGGGACGGCTGGTGCTGCAAGGCAGCCAATTGGTGCGCGATGGCCTGCAGCACCCCTTCGAGCTCCAGCAAAGGCGCGTTGGCGGGAAAGCGCAGCACGGCAAACCCCTGGGCATGGAAAAAAGCATCACGGCGTGCGTCGTATTCAGCCTGCTCCTGGTGTTGCGAGCCATCCAGTTCAACGACCAGCCGGGGCTCCAGGCAGGCAAAGTCTGCGATGCAAGAGCCCAACGGGTGCTGGCGGCGGAACTTCACACCGAGCTGCTCGCCGCGTAGACCACTCCAGAGCTTGCGCTCCGAGTCCGTCATGGCACGGCGCAACACCACCGCATTGCTGCGCGCACGAGAGTTGGCTTGGTATTGCATGGCTTACTCCTTCCCCCTTTGGGGAAAGGCAGGGGCGGGGGCGGTTGGTGCGACAGCAACGGCGCGCCTCAGCCAGCATCGCTGACCCCCACCCCAGCCCTCCCCCAAGGGGGGAGGGAGCGGCGCGGCGCAGCAATCCGCACCACGTGCCCTCTCCTTCCCCCTCTGGGGGAAGGCAGGGATGGGGGCGGCCGGGACGACAGCAACGGCGCGCCTCAGCCAGCGGCGCTGGCCCCTACCCCGGCCCTCCCCCAGAGGGGGAAGGAGCAAGACCACACAGGCGCCGGCCATCGTCAATTACGCACCGGCTTGCCCGTATTGAGCATGCCCAGAATGCGCTCCTGCGTCTTGGGGTGCTGGATCAGCGCGCAGAAGGCCTTGCGCTCCAGGCCCATCAGGTAGTCCTCGCTCACCAGCGTGCCGGCGTCCACGTCGCCGCCGCAGACGATCTCGGCGATCTGCGTGGCGATGTGCTGGTCGTGGTCGCTGATGAAGCCGCCGCCGCGCATGTTGACCAGCTGGCCGCGGATGGTGGCAATGCCGCTTCGGCCCGCCACCGGGAACAGGCGCTTGAGCGGCGCGCGCCAGCCGCCCGCAAACATGGCGCGGACTTCGTTGATCGCGACGAACAGCAGCTCGTCCTTGTGCGGCACGATGATGTCGGACTCCAGCAGATAGCCCAGTTGGCGCGACTCGATCGCGCTCATGCCGACCTTGGCCATGGCCGCGGCGGTAAAGCCCTCGGTCAGAAAGGGCAGCAAGTCCTTGCCGGTGGATTTCTCGGCCGCCTCGGCCGCGCGGCGGGCGACGTAGGTCAGGCCGCCGGCGCCGGGCACCAGGCCCACGCCCACTTCGACCAGGCCCAGATAGCTTTCCATGTGCGCCACGCGGCGCGCGCTGTAGACGGCCAGCTCGCAGCCGCCGCCCAGCGCCATGCCGTGAATGGCCGAGATGACCGGCACCTGGGCGTAGCGGATGCGCAGCATGAGCTGCTGCAGTTCGTGCTCGATGCCGTCGATCGCGTCGATGCCTGCGACCACGAAGGCCGGCATCGTCGCCTGCAGGTCGGCGCCGACCGAGAACGGCGCGTCGCCCGACCAGATCACCATGCCCTCGTATTCGCGCTCGGCCAGCTCCAGCGCCTCGACCAGGCCTTCCATCACGTCGGGGCTGATGGCGTGCATCTTGTTCTTGATCGAGGCGATCAAGACCTTGCCGTCCAGCGTCCAGGCGCGCAGCGCGTCGGTCTCAGCCAGCGTGGTACCTGCGGTGCGCCAGTCGGGCAGGTTGTCCTCTCCCAGCAGCTTTTCAGGGAAATGCTGGCGCGCGTAGACCGGCAGCTCGCGGCGCGCGACAAACCTGCCCTGCGCCGGACTCCACGAGCCCTGGGCGGTGTGTACGCCGCCGGCCTCGGCCACCGGGCCATTGAAGACCCAGTCGGGCAGCGGCGCACGGCACAGCGCGCGGCCGGCGTCGATGTCCTCCTGAACCATCTTCGCCACCTCCAGCCAGCCGGCCTCCTGCCACAGCTCGAACGGGCCCTGCTTCATGCCGAAGCCCCAGCGCATCGCCTGGTCCACGTCGCGCGCGGTCTCGGCAATCGTTGCCAGGTGCACCGCTGCGTAGTGAAAGCCGTTGCGCAAAATGGCCCACAGGAATTGGCCCTCGGCGCCCTTGGCGTCGCGCAGCAGCCTGAGGCGCTCTGCCGCAGGCTTTTTCAGCATGCGGGCGTAGACCTCGTCGGCCTTGGCGCCGGCGGGCACGTAGTCTTCGCTGTCGAGCTCGAAGCGCAGGATGTCGCGCCCGGCCTTCTTGTAGAAGCCCGCCTTGGTCTTCTGGCCCAGGTTGCCCAGCGCGATCAGCTTGGCCAGCACCGCCGGCGTGCCAAAGCTGCCATAGAACGGGTCGAACTGCGCAGCCCCCTTGGCAGCGTCCAGGCTCAGGTTGTCCTGCAGCGTCTTGATGACGTGGGCCATGGTGTCCAGGCCCACGACGTCGGCAGTGCGGAAGGTGCCGCTGCTGGCGCGGCCCAGCTTCTTGCCGGTGAGGTCGTCGACCACGTCGAAGCTCAGGCCGTATTTGTCGGCCTCCTGCATCGTCGAGAGCATGCCGGCAATGCCGATGCGGTTGGCGATGAAGTTGGGCGTGTCCTTGGCACGCACCACGCCCTTGCCCAGGCCGCTCGTGACGAAGGCCTCCAGGTGGTCGAGCACCTGCGGCTCGGTCGTCGGCGTGGCGATCAACTCCACCAGCGGCATGTAGCGCGGCGGATTGAAGAAGTGGATGCCGCAAAAGCGGTGGCGCAGCTGCTCGGGCAGCGCCTCGGACAGCCTGGTGATCGACAACCCCGAGGTGTTGCTGGCCAGCAGCGCGTGCGCGGGAACGTGCGGCGCGATCTTGTGGTACAGATCCTGCTTCCAGTCCATGCGCTCGGCAATCGCCTCGATCACCAGGTCGCAGTCGGCCAGCAGGCCCATGTGCTCTTCGTAGTTGGCGGGCTGGATCAGGTCGGCATCTGCCGCGACGCCAATGGGCGAGGGCTTGAGCTTCTTCAGGTTGGCAATCGCCTTGAGCGCGATGGCGCTCTTGGGTTCATCCTTGGCCGGCAGGTCAAACAGGACGACCGGCACCTTCACATTGACGAGGTGGGCCGCGATCTGCGCGCCCATCACGCCCGCGCCGAGCACGGCGACTTTCTTTACGTTGAATCGGGACATGGATGTTCCTTTTTCGGTTTTCAAACCCCTTCCCCCTCTGGGGGAGGGTTGGGATGGGGGCTTGCGCGCTCGGCCAGCGTGGCTGACCCCCACCCCTGCCCTCCCCCAGAGGGGGAGGGAGATTCACTCTTCACTGCACGCGCTTCCACACCTGCGTGCGAAAGAACGGGCCAATGAAGCCGCGCACCTGCAGCTCCTTGCCGCCCTCGATGGGGGTGAAGGTGGCGCGGTATTCCTTGCCGTTCTCGGGGTCGAGGATCTTGCCGCCCTCCCAGACCTCCTTGCCGTCGGCCTGCCTGCCGCCGCGGATGATCTCAAGCCCGGCGATGGGCTGGCCCTTGCGGTCGTCCGTGCACTCGGTGCATTCGGTCTTGGCGCCGGGGCGCAGCGTCTTCTCGATGCGGCCGCTGAGCGCGCCGCCGTTGTCCACGATGCGGATCTCGGCCTTGGCCTCGCCCGTGTTGTCGTCGATGCTGTTCCACACGCCAACGGGCGTCATCTGTGCCAGCGCGGGTGCGGCCAGGGTGGCCAGCGCAAGGGCTGCAAACAGGTGTTTCATAAGGGCTCCGGGGGCAAAAATAGCAGGGATTTACTCCTTCCCCCTTTGGGGGAAGGCGGGGATGGGGGCCAGAGCACCGGCAGTGTGCCGATATCGGGGCGTGGATGTCGCCAGCCCCCACCCCGGCCCTCCCCCAAAGGGGGAGGGAGAAAGTCGCTCAGGCCAGCGCCGCGTCGGTCTCCATCAGCACCTTGCTGCCCGCGCGCGCGGTGCGCATCAGCGAATGCACCTCGGGGAACAGCTTGGCGAAGTAGAAGCGCGCGGTCTGCAGCTTGGCGGTGTAGAACGGATCCTCGCTGCCCTCGGCGATCTTGCGCAGCGCCACCTGCGCCATGCGCGCAAACATGTAGCCAAACGCCAGGTGGCCGGCCACGCGCAGGTAGTCCACGGCGGCTGCGCCCACCTCGTCGGGGTTCTGGAAGCCCTTGAAACCGATCTCGGTGGTGAACTTCGTCATCTGCTCGCCCAGCCATGCCACCGGGGTGATGAACTCGGACATCGCCTCGTTCACGCCCTCCTCGGCCACCAGCTGCCCGATGAGCTTGCCGAATTTCTTGAGCGTCGCGCCCTGGTTGCCCAGCACCTTGCGCCCCAGCAGATCCAGCGACTGCACGGTGTTCGTGCCCTCGTAGATCATGTTGATGCGGTTGTCGCGCACGTACTGCTCCATGCCCCATTCCTTGATGAAGCCATGGCCGCCGAAGACCTGCATGCAGGCGTTGGTGCTGATGTGGCCGTTGTCGGTCACGAAGGCCTTGACGATGGGGGTCAGCAGCGCGACCAGCTCTGCGCTGTCCTTGCGCACTTTTTCATCGGTGTGGTGCTGCTCCTGGTCGACCAGCAGCGAGCAGTACACCTGCAGCGCGCGCGCACCGTCGGCGTAGGCGCGGGCAGTCATCAGCATCTTGCGCACGTCGGGGTGGACGATGATGGGGTCGGCCTCCTTGTCCTTGGCCTTGGTGCCCGACAGCGAGCGCATCTGCAACCTGTCCTTGGCGTAGACCAGCGCGTTCTGGAAGGCAACCTCGGTCAGTCCCAGCGACTGGTTGCCCACGCCCAGGCGGGCGGCGTTCATCATCACGAACATCGCGGCCAGGCCCTTGTTGGGCTGGCCCACCAGCGTGCCAATGGCGCCGTCCAGGCTGAGCGCGCAGGTGGCGTTGCCGTGGATGCCCATCTTGTGCTCCAGCGCGGTGCAGTAGATGGGGTTGCGCTCGCCAATGCTGCCGTCGGCGCCCACCTTGAACTTGGGCACGACGAACAGGCTGATGCCCTTGCTGCCCTTGGGCGCGTCCGGCAGGCGCGCCAGCACCAGGTGCACGATGTTGCTGGTAAAGCCATGCTCGCCGGCGCTGATGAAGATCTTGTTGCCGGTGATCCTGTAGGTGCCATCGCCCACGGGCTCGGCCTTGGTGCGCAGCAGGCCCAGGTCGGTGCCGCAATGCGGCTCGGTCAGGCACATGGTGCCGGTCCACTCGCCGCTGGTCAGTTTGGGCAGGTAGAGCTTTTTCTGCTCGTCGGTGCCGTGGGCGTGCAGCGCCTCGTAGGCGCCGTGCGACAGGCCGGGGTACATGGTCCACGCCTGGTTGGCGCTGTTGAGCATCTCGTACAGGCACTGGTTGACGACGAAGGGCAGGCCCTGGCCGCCGTACTCGGGCTCGCACGACAGCGCGGGCCAGCCGCCTTCCACGTATTGCTGATAGGCCTCCTTGAAGCCCTTGGGCGTAGTCACCTCATGCGTCTGGTTGTCGAGCTGGCAGCCCTCGGTGTCGCCGCTGATGTTGAGCGGGAACGTCACCTCGGCGGCGAACTTGCCCGCTTCTTCGAGGACGGCGTTGATCGTGTCGGCGTCCACGTCGGCGTGGCGCGGCATGGCCTTGAAGGCCTCGGTGACCTGAAAGACCTCGTGCAGCACGAATTGCATGTCGCGCAGCGGCGGCGTGTAGGTAGGCATGTGCGGACTCCTTGGATTGAGAGGGGGGGATCGATGGAAAAAAAGAAAACTACGCGCCGTAGCGCGCCAGGATGTTGTCGAAACCGGTATGCGCACGCGCGATCGAGCCGGGCGTGCGCAGAAACCGCGCCTCGTAGTGCAGCGCCAGGATCAAGCCGTGGATCTCGAACAGCATCTGGTCGGCATTGGTACCCGCGCGCAGCTGCCCGCTTTCGCAACACTGCACGATGGCGCGACGCACCGCCGCCAGCCAGATGCGCACCGAATCGACCAGCGCGTCGCGCACCGGGCCGGGGCGGTCGTCGAACTCGACCGCACCGCCGATGTAGATGCAGCCCGAGTCCAGTTCGGTCGAGGTGCGCTGCATCCAGTTGTCGAACAACGCCCGCAGGCGCGCCAGGCCGCGCTCCTGCTGCATGGCGGGGTAGAACACCTCTTGCTCGAAACGGTGGTGGTACTCACGCACCACGGAGATCTGCAGCTCCTCGCGCGAGCCGAAGTGGGCGAACACACCCGACTTGCTCATGCCCGTCGCGTCGGCCAGCGCGCCAATGGACAGCCCCTCCAGCCCGGCATGCGCGGCCAGCCCCAAGGCTGCATCGACGATGGCGGCCTTGGTCTGCTGCCCCTTGTGCAACGCCCGGCTTTCGCGGGTGCTGGCATGGGCGGACTTGGCTGCGGGACGGGTGAGGGGCATGGGAAGCAGACGATAAAACGAACGATCGTGCTATTTTGCATCACTCCTGCGCACGACGCCAGTGCGCGCGTAGGGACGGGCGGGAATTCAAGGGTAAACACCTAACGCCCAACCGGTTCGCCACACCATGTCCGGGGCGGCATATTGGCAAAGGGCGGGACTGGATTGCGGCTTTCGCCGGAATGACGGACTGCACGGTAGAGGCGCTGGACCAACGGAGTAGAGGTCGTCATTGCGGCGCAGGCCGCAATCCAGTCCCCACCTCAACCAAGAAGACCCAGGTACAAATCAACCCAACCCGGATTACCCTTTTCAATCAGCGCCATCTTCCACGCCCTCCGCCACTCCTTGATCGCCTTCTCGCGCCGGATCGCCGACTCCATGGTTTCATGCATCTCAAACCACACCAGGGTGTGGATCCGGTATTTGCGGGTGAATCCTTCAACCAAGTCATTCTTGTGCTGCCATACCCGCTGGATCAGGCTGGACGTCACGCCCGTATAAAGCGTTCCATTGCGGGCGCTTGCCAGGATGTAGACACAGGGCTGCTTCATGGGGCGCAGGGTACTGGATTCCGGCTTTCGCCGGAATGACGACCGGTCGGTGGTTCCCAACTGGCACAGCTGCGGCGTGGGCGGACTGGATTCCGGCCTGCGCCGGAATGACGGAATGGAGGTCGTCATTCCGGCGCAGGCCGGAATCCAGTCCCCACCTCCGCAAAGAAAGCCGAGGCACAAACCCCCCCCCCGGATTGGCAGCAGCAAGCGCCGCCGCCCGTCGGCGCATCACAGCACCAGCGCCAACGCCTCCATCAACTGCCGGGTCGGCCGCTCACGCAGGCCGCTGCGCACCCAGCGCTGCAATCGCCCGCGCAGCAGGTCGACCAGCAGCGCCGCGCGCAACTGCGCCTCAGCCGTCGGAGCGACCACGCTGGTGGTGTCCGCCTGGGGGCGCAGGCACTGGCGCAGCTGCGCCTCGACCTTGCCGAAGAAGCGCTCCATGCGCTCGTTCAGGCGCACGTGTTCCAGCACCAGTGCGTCGCCCACCATCACGCGCGCCAGGCCCGGGTTGGCCTCGGCAAACTGCGCCACCACCGCCACGATGCGCGCCGCGCTGCGCGCGCCCTCATGCTCGCCGTCGCCCTGCTGTTGCTGGATTTGCTGCACCAGTGTGAAGACGCTCGATTCAATGAAATCGATCAGCCCCTCGAACATCTGCGCCTTGCTGGCGAAATGCCGGTACAGCGCCGCCTCGCTCACCTGCAGCTGGCGCGCCAGCGCCGCCGTCGTCACGCGCTCGGCGCCGGGCTCCTGCAGCAGCTGGGCCAGCGTCTGCAATATCTGCAGGCGGCGCTGGCCAGGGGCGGGGCGGCGACGCGGCGAAGAGGTTACCGGTTCGGCAGCAGCGTTTGTCTCGGAAGCGGATGTGGTATGCGACATGTCGTATGGCGTGTGCAGCGGAAGTTGTCACTTATCGTATCCGCTGTGCAGCGGCACACGCCAACCGCCACCGCATTCACTCGCTGCGAATCATCGTTCCATAGGCCTGGTCGGTCAGGATCTCCAGCAGCATCGAATGCGGCACACGGCCGTCGACCACGTGCACCGCATTCACCCCCGCCTTGGCCGCGTCGATGGCGCCGGCGAGTTTTGGCAGCATGCCGCCGCTGATCGTCCCGTCGGCAATCAGCGCGTCGATCTGCGCCGGCGTCAGCTCGGTGATCAGCTGGCCCTGCTTGTCGAGCACACCGGGGATGTTGGTCAGCATCACCAGCTTCTCGGCCTGGAGCACCGAGGCCAGCCGGCTGGCGACCACGTCGGCGTTGATGTTGTAGCTCTCGTTGTCCTCGCCAAAGCCGATGGGGCTGACCACCGGGATGAAGGCGTCGTCCTGCAGCGCCTTGACCACGCTCGGGTCGATCGCGACGATGTCGCCCACCTGGCCCACGTCGTGCTCCACACTGGCGTCCTTGTGGTCGAGCATCTTGAGCTTCCTGGCGCGGATCATGCCGCCGTCGCGCCCGGTCAGCCCCACGGCCTTGCCGCCCGCCTGGTTGATAAGACCCACGATGTCCTGCTGCACCTCGCCGGCCAGCACCCACTCGACCACCTCCATGGTCTCGGCGTCGGTCACGCGCATGCCCTGGACGAAATGGCCCTGCTTGCCCAGGCGCTTGAGCGCCGCCTCGATCTGCGGCCCGCCGCCGTGCACCACCACCGGGTTCATGCCCACCAGCTTGAGCAGCACCACGTCCTCGGCAAAGTCCTGCTGCAGCTCCGGGTCGGTCATGGCGTTGCCGCCATATTTGATGACCATGGTCTTGCCGTGGAACTTGCGGATGTAGGGCAGCGCCTGGGCCAGGATTTCGGCCTTGTCGCGCGGGGTGATGGTGGACGGATCGGTCATGGTCGGTGGGGTGTGAGTGAAGACAAACGGCGTAAATTGTGCCGCAACGCTCGATCCCCGTGGGAGCGGCGCCCTCGCCGCGATGGATCCATCGGCCAGAGGGCTGGCCTCCTACACCCCCCAGTCAGGCCATGCGCACCGTAGGAGCGGCGCCCTCGCCGCGATGACCCCTACGCCACATCCTTGCGATAGCCGCTGACCAGCCGCGCCAACAGCGCATGGATGGCCTGCGCATCGCCCGCCTTTGCGGCGGCGCGCAACGCCACCAACGCCGGCAACAGCTGCGGCCATGGCACGAAGGCCTCGCGCGCCTGCAGGATGCGCGGGTGGCTGGTGGGCTCGGGGTTGTCGCCGATCAAGAGCTCCTCGTACAGCTTCTCGCCCGGGCGCAGGCCGACGACCTGGATGGCTACGTCGCCGTCGGGATGGGCGTCGTCGCGCACCGTCAGCCCCGACAGCGCCACCATGCGCCGCGCCAGGTCGATGATCTTGACCGGCTCGCCCATGTCGAGCACGAACACCTCGCCGCCCTGCCCCATCGCGCCGGCCTGCAGCACCAGCTGCGCGGCCTCGGGAATCGTCATGAAATACCGCGTCACCTCGGCGTGCGTCACCGTCAGCGGCCCGCCGGCGCGCAGCTGGCGGCGAAACAGCGGCACCACCGATCCGCTGCTGCCCAGCACGTTGCCAAAGCGCACCATGGCCAGCTGCGTGCGGTTGGCCACCGGCGCCAGGCCCGTGGTTTCGTCGATGGCGCTGAAGTCGACCGCCGGGGCCGCCGCCAGCGCCTGCAGCACCAGCTCGGCCACGCGCTTGCTCGCGCCCATCACGTTGGTCGGGCGCACCGCCTTGTCGGTGGAAATGAGCACGCAGTGCGCCACGCCCGCCTCCAGCGCCGTGCGCGCCACGTTCAGCGTGCCGAAGACGTTGTTCAAAATGCCCTCGGACGGGTTGGCCTGCACCATGGGCACGTGCTTGTACGCCGCCGCGTGGTAGACCACCTGCGGGCTGAAGCGCGCAAACACCTCGCGCACGCGGCGCAGATGGCGGATGCTGCCCAGCTGCGGCACCAGCACCACGTCCAGGCCGTGCTTGCGGCACAGCGCCTGCAGCTCTTGATGGATGGCGTACAGGCCGAACTCGTTGTGCTCGAACAGCACCAGCTGCAGCGGGTGCTGCAGCACGATCTGGCGGCACAGCTCACTGCCGATGCTGCCGCCCGCGCCCGTCACCAGCACCACGCGGCCGTGCAGGTTGCGCGCCAGCAGCTCCTCGTCGGGCGGCACCGGCGCGCGGCCGAGCAAGTCCTCGATGTCGAGCTCCTGGAAGTCCGATACCGACACCTTGCCCTCGGCCAGATCCTTGAGCCCCGGCAGCGAGCGCACGTGCACCTGCAGCTGCTGCAGCGAGGCGATGATGGCGCGCCGGCGCTCGCGCGACAGCGACGGAATGGCCAGCAGCACGTCGCCAACCTCATGGCGCTGCACAAACGCGCCGACGTCCGCCGGCGCAATGATGGGCGCGCCATTGATGCTGCGCCCCACCTTGGCCGGGTCGTCGTCGACGAAGCCGCAAACCTTGTACTCGCGCGCCACGCCCAGCGCCAGCGCCGTCTGCGCGCCCGCCTCGCCCGCGCCATAAATCAGCAGCCGCCCCTTGAGCGCTACCTGCTTGCCCGCGGCCGACGCGCTGAGCAGCGCAAACCGCGCCAGCACGCGCCAGCCGCCGGCCAGCAGCAAGAACAAGATGGGCTGGATCAGCCCCACACTGCGCGGCACGCCCTGCCACCGTGCCCACAGCAGCACGGCAAAAAACACCACGCCATAGACCAGCGTGGCCAGCGCCGTCGTCAGCAGAGCGGCCATGCCCGCATAGCGAAACACCGCCCGGTACAGCCCCATGCGGACGAACATCGGCACGAACAGCAGCGCCGCCGCGTACACCCACGCCTGTTGCGCCACCGGCGCACCCCACTGCTCGATGCGCAGATAAAACGCCAGCCACACCGCCAGCAGCGCCGCCAGCACATCGACCAGCAGCACCACCAGCTGCTTGGCCCGGCGCGGCCACACCAAGAGCGGCGCCAGGGCCTTGCTCAACAACATCGCTTCTCCTAGGAATTCAACCCGCCCGGCCCACGCCAGGCGCCCCGGATTATCCGGGCCAAATCACCCTGCCTCGCAGGAGCGGCGCCCTCGCCGCGATGGCCCCATCGGCCAGAGGGCTGGCCTCCTACAAACAACCCTGCGCCCTCGCCGCGATCGCCCCACGTCACCACAACTCCCGCTCGTCCTCCCCCAGCCACACCGCATCCCAATGCGGGTAATCGGCCAGCCTGTGCACCAGCCCCGCGCGCAGCGGATTGGCCACCACATAGCGCGCTGCGGCCACCACGTCCTCGTCGGCGCGCAGCGCATGGTCATGAAACCCCGGCTGCCACACCGCCGCGCCCAAGCGGTGCGCCGACACCGACTTGACGCTGCGCACCACGGCAGACAGCGCCGCCTCACCGCGCAGCTGCATCAGCCAATGCACGTGGTCGGGCATCACCACATAGGCCAGCGTATCGGCCCGTCCCAGCGCGGCTTCGCCCATCAGGGCCCGAACGACCTCGCGCGCGCACCGCCAATCGGCAAACAGCGGCTGGCGCTGCCGGGTCACCGTGGTGATCAGATACACAGCCCCGGCCAGCGAAACCCGGCCGCGCCGCAACGCTGCGGCATGCGGGCGCTCTGGTGTCATCGTCGGTCCCTTCCAGACGTTCATCGGCCAGAGGGCTGGGCTCCTACAACAATCTCACACCCCCGTAGGAGCGGCGCCCTCGCCGCGATGGCCTGCCCCGCTCATCCCGCCCCATACCCCGCCGGGTTGCCCGACTGCCAGCGCCAGGCATCCTGCATCATCTGCGCCAGGCCACGTTGGGCGCACCAGCCCAGTTCCCGCTGCGCCTTGGCCGGGTCGGCCCAGCACTGGGCAATGTCGCCCTCCCGGCGCGGGGCGATGCGGTAGGCCACCGGGGTGCCGGCGGCCGCCTCGAAGGCCCTCACCATCTGCAGCACGCTGTAGCCCTGGCCAGTGCCCAGGTTCCACACCTGCCAGCCGCTGCGCCGCTCCAGCGCCTGCAGCGCCTTCAAGTGCCCATCGGCCAAGTCAACGACGTGGATGTAGTCGCGCACGCCCGTGCCGTCGGGTGTGGGGTAGTCGTCGCCAAACACCGCCAGTTCCTTGAGCCGGCCCACCGCCACCTGGGTGATGTAGGGCAGCAGGTTGTTGGGAATGCCGTTCGGATCCTCGCCAATCAGGCCGCTGTCGTGCGCGCCCACCGGGTTGAAATAGCGCAGCACGCCAATGCGCCAGCGCGGGTCGGACTCGGCCAGGTCGGCCAGCAGCTCTTCGACCATGAGCTTGGAGCGGCCGTAGGGGTTGGTCGGCCGCCCTGTCGGCGTCGCCTCGCTGATCGGCATCTGCGCCACGTCGCCATACACCGTGGCCGACGAACTGAACACCAGCGTGAACACCCCCGCCGCCTGCATCTCCTGGCACAGCGCCACGCTGCCGGCGACGTTGTTGTCGTAATAGCGCAGCGGCTCGCGCACGCTCTCGCCCACGGCCTTGAGCCCGGCAAAATGCAGCACCGCGGCAATGTCGTGCTGCTCAAACACCTGCCGCAGCAGCGCCGCATCGCGCACGTCGCCCTGCACGAAGCGCAGCGCGCGCCCGGCAATGCGGGCCACGCGCGCCAGCGCCTCGGGCGCGCTGTTGCTCAGGTTGTCGAGCACCACCACCTCGTGCCCCGCCTGCAGCAGCGCCAGCGTGGTGTGCGAGCCGATGTAGCCGGCGCCGCCGGTGACCAGATAGGCGCCGGTCATGGCGCTATTGCCCTGTTCGTGCATGAAAACCCTTGAATTCGCTTCGGTTCCCCGTGGGAGCGGCGCCCTCGCCGCGATGGCTGGCACACCCAAACCATCGGCCAGAGGGCTGGCCTCCTACACCCCGGGTCATTGCCGCACCATCTACCGACCAGAGGCCTGCCCCACCACTTGGGCAATCACCGCGCAGGTCTTGTCGATCTCCGCCTGGGTCAGCGTCGGATGCACCAGGAACATCACGCTCGTCTGGCCCAGGGCCTGCGCAACCGGCAAGGGCTGGGCAGGCCGCCAGCCGGTGCCATCAAACGCCTTTTCCAGATACACCTCGGAGCAGCTGCCCTGGTAGCAGGGCACACCGGCAGCGTTGATCTCGGCGACGATGCGGTCGCGACTCCAGCCTGGCGCCAGCTTTTCGGGACGCACATAGACATAGCACTTGTAATGGGCGTGCTTTAAATCAGTGGGCAGATTGGGTACACGCAGCACAGGCAACGCACGGCAAGCCGCCCAAATTTGCTCTGCATAGCGCGTGCGCGTGGCCGTCCAACCGGCCATGCGCTGCAACTGAATGCGGCCAATCACGGCCTGCATCTCCAGCATGCGCCAGTTGGTGCCAAAACTCTCGTGCAGCCACCTGAAACCCGGCGCGTGCTCGCGCTCATAGACCGCCGCATAGCTCTTGCCGTGATCCTTGAAACTCCACATGGCGCGCCACAGCGCCTCGTCGTTGGTGGTTACCATGCCGCCCTCGCCGCCGGTGGTCATGATCTTGTCCTGGCAAAAACTCCAGGCGCCCACGTGGCCAATGCTGCCGACGCTGCGCCCCTTGTACTTGGCGCCATGCGCCTGGGCGCAGTCCTCGATCACCTTCAAACCATGCTGCTCGGCCAGGGCCATGATGGCGTCCATGTCGCAGGGCCAGCCGGCCAGATGGACGCAAATCACCGCACGGGTCTTGGGCGTCAACACCTTGGCAATGGTGGCGGCGCTGATGTTGCCGCTGTCTTCCTCCACATCGGCAAACACGGGCGTGGCGCCGGCGTTGACCACGCAGGAAATACTGGCGATGAAGGTGCGCGGCGCCACCACCACCTCGTCGCCCGGGCCAATGCCCAGTGCCTTCAAAGCCACGTCCAGCGCCAGCGTTCCATTGGCCAGCGCCACGGCGTGGCGCGTGCCAGCCCAGGCGGCAAACTCCTTCTCAAACGCACGGCACTCGGTACCTGTCCAGTAATTGACCTTGTTCGACAACAGCACATCGCGCACGGCGTCGGCCTCTTGCGCGCTAAAGCTGGGCCAGGGGGAAAAAGGGGTGTTCAACATGCAGATAACTTTCAATCAAATTCAACGACAGTGGTTGCATGGCATTTTTGTCTCACCATGCAGGCCACAGCACCACTGGCATAGACGTTATTGGCCGCCACCTTAATAGTGATAACGCCCCTGGAGAAACTCCACCCGATCGGCCTTGACCAGATAGACACAGCGGTGTTCCTGCGTGATGCGGCGCGACCACACATCCGGCCCCAAGTATTTGAGCGGCTCAGGCTTGCCAATCCCATCAAACGGGCTGCGCACAATTGCCCGCACCAACTCCAGCAAACGCTTGGCGACACGCCGATCCGTTTCCACCCAATGCTGCAAATCCTCCAGAAACTCCGGATGGCATACGGCCAGCAAGTCGGCATCACGCATCAAAGCCCACCCGTTTTTGCAAATCGGCCAGCGGCGTTGCCGGCAAATCGCCTGCGCGTGCCCTGGCCAGCGCAGCAAGCAAGCGCTGCGCATTTTTGCCAGAGCGCAGCAAATGCGCGGTTTCCACCAAGCTTTGCAGCTCATCGGCAGCAATCAACGCCACGTCACCGCCACTGCGTCGGCGCACGACGATGACCTCACGGTCATCCACGGCCCTGTCCATCAGGGATTTGAGTTGCCCTCGAGCCTGGCTATAGGTTGTTTCTACGGTCATTACCACTCCTTTTGTACCGCAATATTGTACAAGTTGAGCACGACCATCCAAAAACATTCCGCTCATCGAGCGCCGTTGGCAAGAGTTTCAACCGATATCGCGCCGCTGTTGGAACGGCGTCAACACCTCTACCCCTTCACCAGCACCCGCGCCGGATTGCCCACCACCGTCGCCCCGGCCGGCACGCTCTTGGTCACCACCGCGCCCATGCCGACCACCGCGCCGCGCCCGATCAC
The DNA here is from genome assembly GCA_002894305.1 of Comamonadaceae bacterium CD01. Lineage (GTDB taxonomy): Bacteria > Pseudomonadota > Gammaproteobacteria > Burkholderiales > Burkholderiaceae_C > Comamonas_C > Comamonas_C faecalis. Next base: position 7,026 of record PGEI01000049.1, on the reverse strand, counting down.
CAGCGGCTTACCCGGTTGCCCCTGCTTGATGACGGCGCCGGTGCCGATGTAGGCGTGGTCTTCCACCACGATGTTGCCGTTGCACATCACGCCCGGGGCAAAGGTGACGAAGTCGCCAATCACGCAATCGTGCTCAACGTAGCTATACAGGTTGGCGTGGAAATGCCGGCCGATGCGGATATTGCTGGTCAGCGTGACGAAGGGGCTCAGGATGGCGCCCGCGCCCAGTTCCACCGCGTCCATGGTGACGACGTTGGCCGCCTGCACCGTCCAGGGCTGCACGCCGTCTTGTGCGCAGCGCTGCGCCAATTGCTCGCGGATGGTGCTGGCGGCAATCGCCAGCACAGCATGGCGTTGGCGCGCCGGCTCGGCCAGAAACTGCGCGTAGCTCAGCACGCGCTGGCCGTTGAGCAGCGGCGGCAGGCCCGCGCCGTCATCGACAAACACCAGGCGCTCCGGCACCACGCCGGCCTGGCGCAGCTGCTGGCGCGCCAGCGGCATCACCCCACGGCCACAGCCGCTGGCGCCATAGACGGCGTACAGGTCTTGGGAGGCGGGCATGGGGAGGCGTCCTTTTTACTATGATAAAGAGAGCTGCTCGCGCTTGCTGCGCAAGCGTTACAGGCGGTTTTTGCTTGAATCGTTACGCTGCGAGGGGGGCTTCGCGGCGAGGGCGCCGCTCCTACGAGAGAGGCGATTTTCATGGGGCGCTGGCACGGTACCCACAGCATCATCCAGCCCCAAGCCAATTGACAATCACCAACCCCGGTACGCGCGCAAACTCGCGCTCGTTGGCCGTTACCAGCGTGCATTGCAGTGCCAGCGCGTGGGCGGCAATCAGCAAATCATTGGGGCCAATGGGCTGCCCGGCCTGCTCCAGCGCACAGCGGATCTGGGCATAGCCAGCGTCGGCTGGCAGCTCCAGCGGCAACACCGGCAGGGCGGCCAAAATGGCATCCACCTGCTGCGTCAAGCGCGGCGCGCCCCGTTTGGCCGCGCCAAAGCGCAACTCGGCGGCGACGATGATGGAGGTACACACCGCGTCTTCGCCCACCTGCGCAATGCGCCGCGCCACCACGCCCTGGGGTTGGCGCACCAGGTCGGAGAGGATGTTGGTATCGAGCAAGAACTGCGGCGCGCTCATAGCACCACGTCATCCAGCGGCGCCAGGCCTGCATCCCAATCCGCCAGTACCACATCATCGAGCGGCTGCAAGCGCGCCAGCGTCGCCAGCAGGCCAGGCTGGGGCAACGGTTCCAAAATCAAGCGCCCGTCTTCGCGGCGCATCAGGACTTCATCGGCATCGAACTCAAATTCACGCGGAATGCGCACCGCCTGGTTGCGGCCATTGCGGAACAAACGGACATGGCGTTCGGCAAGCATGGTGACCTCCTTATCAATGGCATATGCCGGAGTATATGCCATCACATTGGGGGTGAGTTGCCGGTGAACTTGCCCATCGTCGCCTCGCCCGCAGCACTGATGCCCTCGCGCACCAGCACCTTCTTGACCGTCAGCCACAGAATACGCAGATCCAGCGCCAGCGATTGGTGATCGACGTACCACACGTCGAGCGCAAACTTTTCTTCCCAGCTGATGGCGTTGCGGCCGTTGACCTGCGCCCAGCCGGTCACGCCCGGACGCACGGCGTGGCGGCGCGCCTGCTCGGGCGAGTACAGCGGCAGGTATTCCATCAGCAGCGGGCGTGGGCCGACCAGGCTCATGTCGCCCTTGAGCACGTTCCACAGCTCCGGCAGCTCATCCAGGCTAGTGGAGCGCAGAAAACGGCCAAAGGGCGTGAGGCGGTCGGCGTCGGGCAGCAGCGCGCCCTGCGCATCGCGCGCGTCCGTCATGGTGCGGAACTTGACCATCTGGAACGGCTTGCCATGCAGACCGGGGCGGGTTTGGCGGAAAAACACTGGGCTGCCGAGCTTGCGGCGGATGAGCAGGATGAGGATGCACAAGGGCAGGGCCAGGGCGATCAGGCCCAGCAGGGCGACGGTGAAGTCGAGGAGACGTTTCATAAACAATCAACACGCCAAGCGCTGAAAAATTTTGCCAAATTTCTGCACCCCAACCTCAATGGCCAAATGCTCTGCGTAGAACTGTTTTGCGTTACCGCCCATTTTTGCCAAAACATCGGCCGGTGCCTTCGACAAAGTTTCAGCTGCCGCAGCTAAGGCCTGGGCATTTTCCGACTCAGCCACTACTCCGCCGCCCGACTGGCGAACCAAATCAGCCGCATCACCATCAACCGCCATCAACAACGGTTTACCCACTGCCATATAGGCCTGTGTCTTAGATGGAATGGTGATTTCAAACAATGGATCTTTGCGCAAATGCACCAGCAACGCGTCAGCGGCCTCCAGGTAGCGCCCTACCTCGGCCATGGGCACAGCAGGCAAAAACACCAGATTACGCAACCCCATGTCTGCCGCGCGCTGTTTCAGGCGTGGCACCTCCACGCCGCTGCCCAGCATCACCCAGCGCACGGGCGCGCTGCGCTCTTGCAGCAGGCGGGCGGCGTCCAGTACGGTATCCAGCGCCTGAGCTTTGCCCATATTGCCGGCAAACAGAATACGAAACTGCGTTGCGTCGGCCAGGGCTAGCGGCAAATCACCCTGGCTGCTGGGGGTCGACAAGGCTGCTTCATCCGCCCAGTTGTAGATCACCTCCAGCTTGCGCTCGGGCACACCGCGCTCCAGCAGCAGGCGCTTAAAGCCTGGCGAGAGCACCACGATGTGATCCATATGCCGATATACCCAACGGCACACCATCGCCACCACATTCAAAGCCTTGGCGTTGTTCAACATACCAGTAGCGCGCAGCGTGTCGGGCCACATGTCCTGAATGTCATACACCACCGGGATACGCCGCAGCAGCCGGATCAGGCCCGCCGTAACCCCCACAGTCAACGGCGGGTGATAGGCATAAATCACGTTCGCCCGCTTAGCCATGAACAGCCCATAAAACAAGGATGACGCTGCAAAACTAGCGTAATTAATCACCCGCTTGATTGCAGACTGGTCATGATTTGGATAAAGCGGCACACGAGTTATGTGTACGCCGTCAACCACCTCCCGTTGCAGCCACTTTATTTTGTAACCTGGATAAATCTTACCCCCAGGGTAATTGGGAAATCCAGTGAGAACTTCCACTTCAAAACCCTGCTGCACCAATTCACGTGCAAAAAGCAAACCTTTGAACGTAGGTTCCGGATCAAACCACTGCGTGAGCAACAAAACACGTATGGCCATGCGTCAATATTTCTTCCACACCACCCGATTCACATAATCGGTATAGCTATGAACAATGCGCAGCACCTTGTCCGACACATTGGACATGGAGTAATCCGCCACCTGGCGCAGCAGGCGCTCTGACCCGCGTGGCTGGGTTTGCAAAATGGCCAAGCCTTGCAGAACGCGCCCCACCTCCAGCCCGACCATCATCACGGCAGCTTCTTCCATACCTTCAGGACGTTCGTGCGCTTCGCGCAGGTTCAGTGCCGGAAAGTTGAGGATGGACGACTCCTCATTGATCGTGCCACTGTCCGACAGCACCGCACGGCTTTCCAGTTGCAGCCGGTTGTAATCAGAAAACCCCAGCGGCTTGAGCAACTGCACCAGCGGATGAAACTGCACCCCCAGCGCATCCACGCGCTTTTGCGTACGCGGATGGGTGCTGACGATGACCGGCAGGCCATAACCCTCGGCCACGGCGTTGAGCACTTGCACCAGCTTGGCAAAGCTTTTGTCGGAGTCGATGTTTTCCTCGCGGTGCGCACTGACGACGAAGAACTGCCCCGGCTCCAGGCCCAGGCGCCGCAATACGTCGGATGCGTCGATCTTCGGGCGGTAATGCGCCAGCACCTCGCACATGGGACTGCCGGTTTTAATGACCTGGTCGGGCGGCAGGCCCTCGCGCAGCAAATATTCGCGCGCGATGCTGCTGTAAGTCAGATTGATGTCTGCCGTGTGGTCAACGATGCGGCGGTTGGTCTCCTCGGGCACACGCTGGTCAAAGCAACGGTTGCCCGCCTCCATGTGGAAGATAGGAATCTTGCGCCGCTTGGCCGGAATGACCGACAAGCAGCTATTTGTGTCGCCCAGCACCAGCAGCGCCTCGGGCTGCTCGGCTAGCAACACGCCGTCCATCTTGCCAATGATGTTGCCTATGGTTTCGGCAGCATTGCCGCCAGCAGCATTCAAGAAATAATCAGGCTTGCGAATACCCAGATCGTCAAAAAAAATCTGGTTCAACTCGTAATCGTAGTTTTGCCCGGTATGTACCAGCACATGGTCGCAATGCTCATCGAGCCGAGCCAGCACGCGTGAGAGTCGAATGATTTCGGGTCGTGTGCCCACGACGGTCATGATTTTTAGTTTTTTCATCGTCAGTCTCATTCACAACGGGCAGGCAAAAGTATCCGGCTTGTCCCGGTCAAATATCTCATTGGCCCACAGCATCACCACCAGTTCGTCACTGCCGATATTGGTGATGTCGTGTGTCCAGCCGGGCACGGTTTCGACGACCTCGGCCTTGTCGCCGCTGGTCAGCAGCTCATAGGCCTGGCCAGTGTGCATATGGCGGAACTTGAAGCGCGCTTGGCCCTTGATGACCAGGAACTTCTCGGTCTTGCTGTGGTGGTAGTGCCCACCGCGCGTGATGCCCGGGTGCGCGGTGAAGTAGCTGAATTGACCGCAATCAGGCGTTTTCAGCATCTCGACGAACACCCCGCGCGCATCGCCATGCTGGGGCACGGTGTAGGCAAAAGCATCCACCGGCAGGTAGCTCACGTAAGTGGAATACAACGCCCGCACCAGCCCGGCGCCCACGCGTTCGGTCATCAGGCTGGATCGGCTATCGGCAAACGCCTGAATCTGCGCTGCCAGCGTACCCACCGTGGTGCTGTATTGCGGCGCCACGCTGGCAAAACCGCTGCCATCCACGGCGGCATCGGCGCCATCGAGCAACTGCACAAAGCGCGCAATTACGTCATCCACATACACCAGCGTCAAAGGCGCTGCCGGGTCGTTGACGGTGATAGGCAGCCCGCGCGCCGTGTTGTGGCAGAACGTGGCGACGGCCGAGTTGTAGTTGGGCCGCGCCCACTTGCCAAACACATTGGGCAGGCGAAACACATGCACCGGCACGCCGTGCTGACGCTGCAAATCGAACAATGCTTCCTCCGCTGCACGCTTGCTGCGGCCATAGGGGTTGTCTTGTGCCGCCTGGGTGGACGAGGCAAAAACCACCGGGACTTTGCGCCCAGTGCTGGAAGCCGTCTGTACCAGCGCATCGCACAGCACCTGCGTCAGCCCGGCGTTGCCCGTGTTGAATTCCGCCGGGTCTTGCGGGCGATTCACCCCCGCCAGATGAAAGACAAAGTCCACGCCATCGAGCAGCGCGGGCAAATCTGCCAGCGCATTCGCACGAGTAAAACAGCGCACCTGCACATCCTTGCGCTCGGACAGGTGCAGTTGTAGGTTTTGCCCAACGAAACCGTTGGCGCCAGTGATCAAGATTTTTTTCATCGTCGGTTTTTTATCCATCATTCGTTTGCCGTGCCCAGCAACCAATGGCTGGCACGGTGCAGCTCAATGCCCGGCGGCAAATCAACCAACGGCGGCATGAACTGCGCCACCAGCAGGCAGCGTACGCCAGGCCACAAGGCTTGCGCGTCCTGCAAGGCGCGCACCTCGCGCTGCAAGGTGGCGGTGTCGCCAATGTCCAGACATACCTGCACCAGCCATTGCTCGCCATCAGGCAGCGCAGCGTGAAAATCCACCTCAAAACCGCCTGGCGTCAGCACATAGCCCACCTGCGCGCCAAGGCGTAGCAGCGCGTGCAGCACCGTTGTCTCCAGCGCGTGCCCACTATTGGGCTTGCCCGATTTGTCGAACAGCGCCATCAGCCCTGTATCCACCGGGTACACCTTGCGCGGGTTGACTTGCTGGCGACGGATGGAGTCGGTGGCCAGCGCCACGCTGTGCAGCAAGAATGCATCCTCCAGATGCGCCAGCATCTGGTGCAAGGTCTCCTTGGCCACGGGCACGCCACGCGAGCGCAGGTCGGCATGGAACTTGTTGATGCTGAAGCCTCCGGCCGCATTGCCCAGCAACTGCTGCACCAGCCAACGCAACACCTGGGGCTGGCTCAGGTTGTGGCGCTCCAGTACATCGCGCAGCAGCACCACATCCACATAGCTGCGCAGCAACTCCGTGCGGCTGCGCGCATCCAGCCCCTGAGCCTCAGGAAAGCCGCCCTCGGCCAAATAACGCTCCAGCGCGGCATCCAATTGCGACTGCCCCGCTTTAGGCAGACGGTCAGGGCTTTGCTGCGGCTCCTGCCCCACATGGCGCAGCGCCTCGCGCAAACTGAAGGGAGCCACCACCGCCTCCAGCGCCCTTCCGCGCATGCTGGTCGCCACCTCGCGCGAGAGCAGCTTGGCCGATGAGCCAGACAAGAAAAGCTCGACGTTTTCAGTATCCAGCAGCCGACGCGCAAACAACTCCCAGCCGGGCACCACCTGAATTTCATCCAGAAAAAAGGTGCAGCGCCGCTGATCGCGCCAATCCGGGTGCAAGCGATAGAACTCTTCCACCAGCACATCCAGATCACCGCCCTGCAAGCCGGCCAGGCGCTCGTCCTCGAAGCTGAAGTACAGCAGCCCCTCGCGCGCCGTACCTTGGGCATGGCGCTGGGCCAGCTGCTGCCACAAAAAACTCGTCTTGCCCGCACGCCGCATGCCAATCACGGCCAGCGCCTTGCCCGGCACCGCCGGCAGCCACACATCACGCGGCGTCAGCACAGGCAAAGGCGCAGCCTGCATGTCCAGGATTTTTTGGCGGATGACAGGGCGAAATAAATCGTTCATACCAGACTATTCTATGCCTATTTATCCATTTAAAACGGATAAATAGGCAATTTAAAACCTGGCTATCGACCAGACCCCAAGGACATGGATAGCTGCACTGTTGATTCGGCCCTTTGAAGTAGCAATTTTTCGTCATTGCGGCGAAGGCC
>PGEI01000048.1 GCA_002894305.1 Comamonadaceae bacterium CD01 | reverse complement strand
GCATGGCCTGCGGCGCGCGCCTCGATTGCGGCTTTTTGCTGCCTTGCGGGCCCCATGGGGAGACCTTGAGCACGTTCTCAGGCCACCGCGTCGGCCGGCAGGCGCTGCAGCATGGCCAGGCTGCGGGCAATGGTGTCGCGCAGTTCGCGGCGGTCGCAGATCAGGTCGACGCCGCCCTTGGCCTGCAGGAACTCGGCGCGCTGAAAGCCTTCGGGCAGGGTGACGCGCACGGTCGACTCGATCACGCGCGGGCCGGCAAAGCCGATCAGCGCCTTGGGCTCGGCCATCACCAGGTCGCCCATGAAGGCGAAGCCGGCGGACACGCCGCCCATCGTAGGGTCGGTCAGCACGCTGATGTAGGGCAGGCCCTTCTTGGCCAGGCGGGTGAGCGCGGCGTTGGTCTTGGCCATCTGCATCAGCGACAGCAGGCCCTCCTGCATGCGTGCGCCGCCGGTGGCGGTGAAGCAGATGAAGGGCACTTTCTGCTCGATCGCGGTCTCGACGCCGCGCACGAAGCGCTCGCCGACGACCGAGCCCATCGAGCCGCCCATGAAGTCGAATTCGAACGCGGCCGCGACCACGTTGATGCTCTTGACCGCGCCGCCCATTACGACCAGGGCGTCGGTCTCGCCGGTGTTCTCCAGCGCCTCCTTGAGCCGCTCGGGGTATTTGCGGCTGTCCTTGAATTTCAGGGCGTCGACCGGAATCACCTCTTGGCCGATCTCGTAGCGGCCTTCGCCGTCGAGGAACGCGTTCAGGCGCGTGCGTGCGCCGATGCGGTGGTGGTGGCCGCAATTGGGGCATACGCTCTGGTTGAGCTCCAGGTCGGACTTGTACAGAACGGTTTCGCAGCTGGGGCACTTGATCCACAGCCCCTCGGGCATCTGGCGGCGGTCGGCCGGGTTGGTCTGCTGGATCTTGGTGGGCAGGAGTTTTTCTAGCCAGGACATGGTGTTGTGTAAATCGTTGAGCGTTGAGCGCGTGGTGCGGCGCTCGACCGGAATCAGGCGTCGAGTGCCTTGCGGATGGTGCGCAGAAAGTCGATGGTGACGCCGACGACGCGCTCGTGCGGCTGCTCCTCGATGAGCCCGATGATGCGGCTGCCGATCACGACCGCGTCGGCCGTACGGGCAATGGCCTGCGCGGTGGCGGCGTCGCGGATGCCAAAGCCCACGCCGACCGGGATCTTCACGTGCTCGCGGATGCGCGGCAGCATGGCCTCGACCTCGGCCACGTTGAGTGCGCCCGAGCCCGTCACGCCCTTGAGCGAGACGTAGTAGACGTAGCCGCTGGCCACGCGCGCGACCTGCTGCATGCGCTCGGGCGTGGAGGTGGGCGCCAGCAGAAAGATCAGGTCGATGCCGTGCGCGCGCAGGTCGGCGGCGAAGGCCTCGCATTCCTCGGGCGGGTAGTCGACGATGAGCACGCCGTCCACGCCTGCGGCCTGGGCGTCGCGCGCAAATGCGCCGTTGCCGTGGATCTGCTCGTAGCGCTCGACCGGGTTGGCGTAGCCCATCAGCACGACCGGCGTGTTCTGGTTGCGCTGGCGAAAGGTTTTCACCATGTCCAGCACCTGCACCATGCCCACGCCCAGCTGCAGGGCTTTTTCGCCCGCCTTCTGGATGACCGGGCCGTCAGCCATCGGGTCGGAGAACGGCACGCCCAGCTCGATGACGTCCACGCTCGCCTCGACCATGCCGTGCATCAGCGCTGGCGTGATGTCGGCGAACGGGAAGCCGGCCGTGACGTAGGGAATCAGCGCCTTGCGGCCTTCGGCCTGCAGGCGTTCAAAAGTGGCGGCGATGCGGCTCATGCTTTGTTCTCTCCCTTGACCTTGATGCCGCGCGCCGACGGGCGTTCGTACAAGTCTTCGCCCGACAGGTCGGCCACGGTGCCGATGTCCTTGTCACCACGGCCCGAGAGGTTGACCAGGATGGACTGGTCGGGGCGCATTTGTGGCGCCAGCTTGAGCGCGTAGGCAAAAGCGTGGCAGGACTCGAGCGCGGGGATGATGCCCTCGGTGCGGCACAGGTGGTGAAAGGCCGCCAGTGCCTCGTCGTCGGTGATGCCGACGTATTCGGCGCGGCCCGTGTCCTTGAGCCAGGCGTGCTCGGGGCCGACGCCGGGGTAGTCCAGCCCGGCGCTGATCGAGTGCGTCTCGGTGATCTGGCCGTTGTCGTCCTGCAGGATGTAGGTGCGGTTGCCGTGCAGCACGCCGGGGCTGCCGCGTTCCAGGCTGGCGGAGTGCTTGCCACTGTCCAGGCCCAGGCCTGCGGCCTCGACGCCGATCAGGCGCGTGGCGGCGTGGTCGATGTAGGAATAGAAGATGCCCATGGCGTTGCTGCCGCCGCCCACGCAGGCGACGACCGCGTCGGGCTGGCGGCCCGGGCCCAGCAGCTCGGGCATCTGCACGAGACATTCCTCGCCGATGACTTTCTGGAAGTCGCGCACCATCATCGGGTAGGGGTGGGGGCCGGCAACGGTGCCGATGATGTAGAAGGTGTCGTCGACGTTCGCGACCCAGTCGCGCATGGCCTCGTTGAGTGCATCCTTGAGCGTGCGGCTGCCGGACTCGACTGGCACGACGGTGGCGCCCAGCAGCTTCATGCGGTAGACGTTGGGGCTTTGGCGCCGCACGTCCTCGGCGCCCATGTAGACGATGCACTGCAGCCCGTAGCGCGCGCAAATCGTTGCCGTTGCCACGCCGTGCTGGCCGGCGCCGGTCTCGGCAATGATGCGCGGCTTGCCCATGCGCCGCGCCAGCATGGCCTGGCCGATTACGTTGTTGATTTTGTGCGCGCCGGTGTGGTTGAGGTCTTCGCGCTTGAGGTATATCTGCGCGCCGCCAAGCTCGGCGCTGGTGCGCGCGGCGTGGTAGATGGGAGAGGGGCGGCCCACATAGTGGGTCAGTTCAGAGCGGAACTCGGCCTGGAAGGCGGGGTCGTTGCTGTAGCGCGCATAGGCCTGGCGCAGCTGGTCGAGCGCATGCGTGAGCGTCTCGCTGGCAAAGCTGCCGCCATAGGGGCCGAAGTGGCCCCGTGCGTCGGGTTGTTGGTAGGTGGTGGACATGGGAGACATCATGCAAGAAGGGTGTCGGCCGCGCGGACGGCAGCGACGAATTGTTGGATTTTCCCGCAATCCTTGATGCCCTTGCGGGGGGATCCGTCGGGATGGTGCGCCTCGACGCCGGAGCTGACGTCAACCGCCAGTGACGGGCAGCACGCTTGCAGCTGTGCAATGCCATCGCCCACGTTTTCGGGTGTGAGTCCACCAGATAAAACGAGGTGACAGGGAACGCTTGGTGGCAGGTGTGACCAATGGAATGTCTGCCCGCCGCCGCCATAGCCGTCGACCAGGGCGTCGAGCAGCAGCGCGCGGGCTTGAGAATACTGTTGCGCGTATTGTAGGAGGTTGAAGTCGCGCCCCGCGTCACCCAGCGGAATGCGCGCGGCGCGCAGATAGGGCAGGCGCCCCTGGTCGCTGGCGCGCCAGCAGTCCTCGGGTGTTTCGTCGCCATGGAACTGCAGCCAGGCGCCGGGCACCTGGTGTGCTGCGGCCTGCACCTCGGCAGGCAGAGCGTTGACGAACAACAGCACCGGCGTGACGAAGGGCGGCAGCCGTCGGGCCAGCTGCGCTGCGCGCTGCGCCGTGACGGCTCGGGCGCTGGCTGGGTAGAGCACGAAGCCGATGGCGTCGGCACCGGCGTGGACCGCAGTGTCCACGTCCTGCTCGCGCGTGAGTCCGCAGATTTTGATGCGGGTGCGGCGGTGGACGGGCAGGGAAGGTGTGAGGGTCGGGCTGCTCATGGCAGCCAATGATACGCAGGCGTTTGCGTCGGCAGCCCCCAGGCGTCGTCGTAGACCGGGCCGAGGAAATACAACCCGTCGGGCGAGAAGGTGGGGGCGGCCGCGTCGCGTGAGCGCGCGTCGCGCACCTGCGCCATCCACTCTGGGGGGTGCTGACCCTGGCCGACAGCGATCAGGCAGCCCATGATGTTGCGCACCATGTGGTGGAGAAACGCGCTGCCCTCGAATTCGAAGCGCCAGTAGCAGCTGGGGCAGCCAGCGTTGTCGGGCGCCGCCGTGGGGGTGAGCGGCCGGTGGCCGATGTCGATGCGGTGCAGGGTCTTGACCGGTGTTTTGGCCTGGCAGCCGGCCGCGCGAAATGATGAGAAATCATGCTCGCCCAGCAGGTGGGATGTTGCCTGCTGCATTGCCTGGCCGTCCAGTGCCTGGAAGACCCAGCCGACGCGGCCGGACTCTACGCTGGGGCGCACCGGCGACTGCAGCAGTACATAGGCGTAGCGGCGCGCGGTGGCGCAGGCGCGGGCATGGAACGCCGGGGGCACGGTGCGTGCCCATTGCACCGCGATGTCGGCGGGCAGAAAGGTGTTGGTGCCGCGCACCCAGGAGGATTCGGCGCGCTTGACCGGTGCGTCGAAGTGCACCACCTGCATCAGCCCATGCACGCCGGCATCGGTGCGGCCGGCGCACAGGGTGTGCACGGGCTGGGCAGCAAAGCGGGTCAGCGCGGCTTCGAGATGGTCTTGCACAGTGCGCCCGGACGGCTGGCTTTGCCAGCCGCTGTAGGCCTGACCGTTGTAGCTCACGCCCAGGGCGATGCGCATTGAGAGGGGACTTTCCATCAAAAGACAAACCCAGACCAGGCTGCAACCGGGTCTGGGCGGGAGGGGGACGGGCGGTTAGTCGAGCTCGGCCAGCAGGCGCTGGGCTCGGGCCTTGAGCTCGCCATCGGCCTCGGCCATTACTTCCTCGACGAGGGAGCGCGCGCCTTCGCTGTCACCAATTGCCTTGAATTCTTCGGCCAGTGCCAGCTTGGTGGCCAGCGGATCGTCGGGCAGCGCGTCACTCGCAACGGGCGCTGGTGTGGTCTGTGCGTCGAGACTCGATGGCGTGGTGTTCAGGTCGAGCGACAGGTCTCCCAGGTCGAACTCCAGCGCAGCGGGCTCGCTGATCGCGGCGACCGGCATGGGCTGGGTGGCGTCGCCGCCTGTCAGTGCAGCGATGTCGGAGTCGATGAACGACAGGTCGTCGTCCTCGGCGGGCAGCTCCAGTCCGGCTGGAGCGGTGGCGGCATCCGCACGCGCAGTGTCGAATGCCGATGTTGCCTCGGGTGGCAGTTCCGGCAGGTCGTCGGGCAGATCCAGCGATACCTCGGGAAAGACGCTGATGGTGGTGTGCTCGGAGGCGTCGTCCACCGGTGCGTCGCGTCGCGAGTCGAGCCGGGAGTCGAGCGTGTCCGGGGTGGTCAACGCGGCGCTGGCCGCCGCTGCGGCAAAGGCGCTGAGTTCCTCGTCCGAAGCCTGTGAGGGCGTGGCGCGGTCTTCATCGACGTCCAGATCCAGGTCGGGCAGCACCGAATTGCGTGCCATGGCGTCGATTTCGGTGGCCGGGCCGTTGGGCTCGCTGGACAGAAAAGCTCCGCCGTCTTCGCCAGGCAGTGCGCCGCCTGCCAGTGGCTGCAATGCCGATTGGTACAGCGTGTTGCCCGGATCGAGCGCCTGTCCCAGTCCGGCGACATGCGACCAGTCCTGGCCCTGGCCTTCGCTCAGGCGGTGCACCTCGCGGGCCATGGCTTCCAGCGCGGAGCGATCCTGGCGCTTGGCGTAGATCTCGGCCAGTTTCACCGGAATGGAGACGCGATCGGGATGGTGGCGCATGGCCTCCTTGAGGATTTCCTCGGCCTGCTGGTCGCGTCCGTAGGCCAGGTAGACGTCGGCTTCGGCGATCGGGTCGACTTCGCCGCCGGCGTCCAGCTGGCTGGGCGAATAGTTCATCGATGAGCCGCCCGCCAGCTCGCTGTTGCTGGTGTCGACATGCTGGCCGCCATTGGTGCCGAAGAACGAGTCCGGGCTGCCTGTCGATTCGCCCAGCAGCGAGCTGTGGGCATCTTCGCGGTTGCGCCGGCTCTGGCTGTAGCGGTAGCCGCCGTAGCCGAGCAACAACAGCAAGATGGCCAGCGCGCCGCCGGTGACCATGGGGTCGTCGGTCAGCGTCTCCAGCAGGCTGGGCTCGGGCGGCGGTGGGGGTGCGGGCTTGCGGGCCTTGGGCTTGGCGGCTGGCTTGGCAGGCTCGGCTGTTTCGGCCTCGGCCGTCTCCTGCGCAGCTGGGGCTTGCGTGCTGGCGCTGGTCGCAGCGGGTACGGCGACGCCGGCGGCATCGTCCTCGGCCGGAGCGTCCACCTGGGGCGTGGCAGCGGGCGCGACACCATCGGGTTTGGCGTCGGCGCTGGCAGTGGCGGCCGCGGAAGCGTCCGAATCCTGGCTGAGCTGATTGAGCTCGGAGATGTTCTTGGACAGCTCGGCCATGCGGGCCGCGTCCTGGTCGGCCTGCTTGTTCTGTGCCAGCTGTTCTTCGCTCTTGCCGCTCTGGACGCTGCCCTGCGACAGGGTCAGCTTGTCGGGGCTGGGTGCCTGGGCCTTGCTTTCCTGCACCTGGGTTTGCACGCTGCCCTGGGCCGAGCGCTCGGCGGCGGCCACCTCGGCCTTGGTGGCCGATGCGGCCAGCGCGCGGCGGAAGGCGTTGAAGTCGCGGCTTTGCGCGGCGATGATCTTGCGCGCCTCGGCCGCGGTGGTCTGCTGGGCACTGCCCGCATCGGGCATGTGCAGTACGGCGCCGGCACGCAGGCGGTTGACGTTGCCCTGGATGAAGGCCTCAGGATTGGTGCGCAGCATGGCCACCAGCATCTGGTCGAGCGATACGTTGGCAGGCCGGTGTGCTTGCGCAATGCGGCCGGCGGTATCGCCCGTGCGCACCGTGACGGCTGCCGGCTCGGCAGATACAGGCGTTGGTGCTACTGCTGGTGTTGGCTGTGGGCGCGGCGCTGCCACGGGCTCGGGCCGGGGAGGAGTTGAGACAGGCCTGGGTGCGGGCGCAGGGCGCTGCGCTGCCCGGGGCGCGGCTTGTGCAACAGGCGCGGGTGCAGTGGTTTGGGCCTGGGCCGTGACGCTGGCCGCCGGTGCTTGCATGCTGGGCGGATCGAACAGCATGGTGTAGCTGCGCACCAGGTGGCCGGCACTCCAGTTGGCGTCGATCACCAGGTCGACGAAGGGCTCGTTGACCGGAGTGTTGGTGCTCAGGCGCAGCACGGCCGTGCCATTGGGGCGGCGCTGCAGCTCGATGCGCACGTCGTGGGCGATGGGGGTGTATTCCAGGCCCTGAGAGCGAAATTGTGCGGCCGACGCGGGTGCGACCTGCAGCGAATCGGCCTCGGCCGCGGTGATCTGGGGCAGTGCGATCTCGGCGCGCAACGGCTCGCCCAGCGCCGACTGCACCTGGATGCGGCCCAGTGCCAGGGCGCGGGCATCGTTGGCGTGCAGTCCGAGCGAGAGCGCGGCCGCCAGGGCCAGGGCAGAGAGTTTCCAGCGATGCATGTAGGTCAGCGAAGAAGAGAGGATTGGCGCCTGTCGCGGCGGGTTCTTGTGGTTGTAGAGCACGGCCGTCCCTAAGCGTTAGATTATGTAAATGACCTTAGCATCAATGTTTTGCACTGACAAGCTGACGCACCGCTGCAACTTCATACGGGTTTGCCGGAGCGCCGTAAATATGCTTGTCCTGTTGGTTGGGGACAACGAAAAGGCCGGCGCTGCAGCCGGCCTGGCTTGCCCCGGCGTGGGCGTTACGCCTGCAGCAGGATGCGCAGCATGCGGCGCAGCGGCTCGGCCGCGCCCCACAGCAGTTGGTCGCCGATGACGAAGGCCGACAGGTATTGCGGCCCCATATTGAGCTTGCGCACGCGGCCGACGCCGATTTGCAGCGTGCCGGTGATCGGCGCCGGCGTGAGTTCCTTGAGCGTCAGCGCCTTGTCGTTGGCGACGAACTTGACCCAGGGATTGCCGCCCTGGATGAGGGCTTCGATTTCGGCCAGCGGCAGGTCTTTGCTGAGCTTGATCGTGAGCGCCAGCGAGTGGCAGCGCATCGCGCCCACGCGCACGCACAGGCCGTCGACCGGAATGGTGGCGCTGGTGCCCAGGATCTTGTTGACCTCGGCTTGGCCCTTCCATTCTTCCTTGGACTGGCCGTTGGGCAGCTGGCTGTCGATCCACGGGATCAGGCCGCCGGCCAGCGGCGCGCCGAACTGTTCGGTCGGGACGTCCTCGCGAATCGTCTGCGCGACCCTGCGGTCGATGTCCAGAATGGCCGAGGCGGGCGTCGCCAGTTGGTCGGCCGCAGCGCCGTGGATCACGCCCATGCCTTGCAGCAGCTCGCGCATGTGCTTGGCGCCGCCGCCCGATGCTGCCTGGTAGGTCATGGAACTGATCCATTCGACCAGGCCAGCGTTGAACAGGCCGTTCAGGCCCATCAGCAAAATGGAGTTGGTGCAGTTGCCGCCGATCCAGTTCCTGCCGCCGGCGGACAGTTTCTGGCGGATCAGGCCGTCGTTGACCGGGTCGAGCACGATGACCGCGTCGTCCTCCATGCGCAGCGCGCTGGCAGCGTCGATCCAGTGGCCCTGCCAGCCGCTGGCGCGCAGCTGGGGGAAGACTTCCTTCGTGTAGTCGCCGCCCTGGCAGGTGATGATGATGGCGCACTGGGCAAGCGCGGCCACGTCGCCCGCGTCCCTGAGCTGGGTGTGGGTGCGCGCCACCGCCGGCGCCTTGCCGCCGGCGTTGGAGGTGGAGAAAAAGACCGGCTCGATCAGGTCGAAGTCGCCCTCGGCCTGCATGCGCTCCATCAGTACGGAGCCGACCATGCCGCGCCAGCCGACGAGGCCTACCAGTTGCTTGCTCATGAGAATTGCCCTTTCAAGTTAAAAACAGTGTGCGCGCTGTGCGGGACTGTCTTTGCTGCCGGCTCGTCAGGGCCGGTGGAGGGCGCACGACGATGCCGGAGCTGGATCAGCCCTTAATGGTCGTGGTTTTGGTGATGATTGCGCGTGCCGCCGTGCCGGCCGACGAAGCTGGATGCTGCATGGTGATGACAACGGCGGATTGGCGCATGACGCAGTATTTTAGAGGATGCGGCACGGCTCGCCGCATCCATTGGGTAACGCAGTCTTAACGCAACGCGTTGACGACCGCGTCGCCCATCTGCACCGTGCCCACCTTGGTCGTGCCTGCGCTGTAGATGTCCGGCGTGCGCAGGCCTTGGGCCAGCACTTGCTTGACGGCGGCTTCGATGCGGTCGGCGGCCTCGGGCTGGCCCAGGCTGAAGCGCAGCATCATCGCGGCAGAGAGGATGGTGGCCAGCGGGTTGGCCACGCCCTTGCCGGCGATGTCGGGTGCGCTGCCGTGGCTGGGCTCGTACAGGCCCTGTTTTTTGTCGTTCAGGCTGGCCGAGGGAAGCATGCCGATGGAGCCGGTCAGCATCGAGGCTTCGTCCGACAGGATGTCGCCGAACATGTTGCCGGTGACGATCACGTCGAAGGCCTTGGGCGCCTTGACCAGTTGCATGGCGGCGTTGTCCACGTACATGTGATCCAGGGCAACGTCCGGATAGTCCCTGTGCACCTCGGCGACCACGTCCTTCCACAGCTGGAAGGTCTCCAGCACGTTGGCCTTGTCGACGCTGGTGACTTTTTTGTTGCGCTTGCGGGCGGCTTCGAAGGCGACGCGGGCGATGCGCTCGATCTCGGGGCGGCTGTAGCGCATGGTGTCGAACGCCTCTTCGGCGCCGGGGAAGTGGCCGTCCGCAGCAGTGCGGCGCCCGCGCGGCTGGCCGAAGTAGATGTCGCCCGTCAGCTCGCGGATGATGAGGATGTCCAGGCCCGCGACCAGCTCGGGCTTGAGGCTGGAGGCGTCGACCAGCTGTTCATAGCAGATGGCGGGACGGAAGTTGGCAAACAAGCTCAGCGCCTTGCGCAGACCCAAAATGGCTTGCTCGGGACGCAGCGGGCGGTCGAGCTGGTCGTATTTCCAGTCGCCCACGGCGCCAAACAGGATGGCATCGGACGCCTTGGCCAGATTCAGCGTCGCTTCGGGCAGCGGGTGGCCCGCGGCTTCGTAGGCGGCGCCGCCTACGGGCGCTGTTTCCAGTTCGAACTTGAGGCCCAGGGCCTGCAGAACCTTGATGGCCTCTGCTGTGATTTCGGGGCCGATGCCGTCGCCGGGCAGGACTGCGATTTTCATGGTGTGAAGTATTTAAAAAAGCAACCAGCACCTGCCGGGCAGGCGCTGGGTCGAAGGGGATAGTCTGCGCGCGTCAGGCGTGCATCGTGTGCGCCAGCCAGGGCTTGGTTGCCAGACGCTGGGCTTCGTAGGCGGCGATCTTGTCCTTGTGGCGCAGCGTCAGGCCGATGTCGTCGAATCCGCCGAGCAGGCAGTACTTGCGAAATGGCTGCACGTCAAAGGGGATTTCCTCGCCCTGCGGGCGCACGACCACCTGGCGTTCCAGGTCGATGGTGAGTTGGTAGCCGGGGAAGGCGGCGACTTCGTCGAACAGCTGCGCCATGGTGCTTTCGGGCAGCACGATGGGCAGCAGGCCGTTCTTGAAGCAGTTGTTGAAGAAGATGTCGGCAAAGCTGGGCGCGAGGATGGCGCGAAAGCCGTACTGCTGCAGCGCCCAGGGCGCGTGCTCGCGGCTCGACCCGCAGCCGAAGTTCTTGCGTGCCAGCAGGATGGACGCACCTTTGTAGCGCGTTTGGTTGAGCACGAAGTCTGGGTTGGGCTTGCGCTTTTCCTCGGGCACGCCCGGCTCGCCGGGCTGATCCAGGTAGCGCCATTCGTCGAACAGGTTGGGGCCGAAGCCCGTCTTCTTGATCGATTTGAGGAACTGCTTGGGAATGATGGCGTCGGTGTCGACGTTCTCGCGATCCATCGGCGCCACGAGGCCTTGGTGGAGGGTGAATTTCTGCATGGTGTTACTTGGAGATGTCCTGGATTTTTTCACCGGCCTTTTCAATGCCACGCCCCGTGGCCTGGCCGGCGTCCTTGGCGTCCTGCTTGACGCCGGACCAGGTGTTGCAGCCCGCCAGCACCAGGGCCAGCGCCATCACGGTGAATGCAGCGATTTTTCGCATGGTGTATCTCCTTTTAGGCAAAGCGGCGGATGTCGACGAAATGGCCGTGGATGGCTGCCGCGGCGGCCATCGCCGGGCTGACCAGGTGGGTGCGTCCGCCCGCACCTTGGCGGCCTTCGAAATTGCGGTTGGAGGTGGAGGCGCAGCGCTCTCCGGCCTCCAGCCGGTCGGCGTTCATCGCCAGGCACATCGAGCAGCCGGGTTCGCGCCACTCGAAGCCAGCGGCCATGAAGATCTGATCCAGGCCTTCGCGCTCGGCCTGCTCCTTGACCAGGCCGGAGCCCGGCACGACCATGGCCAGCTTGATGTTTTTTGCCACCTTCTGCCCGATTTTTTTGACGACGGCCGCTGCTGCGCGCAGGTCTTCGATGCGGCTGTTGGTGCACGAGCCGATGAAGACCTTGTCCACGAAGATGTCCTGAATGGGCTTGCCCGGCGTGAGGCCCATGTAGGTGAGGGCGCGTTCCATCGCATGGCGCTTGTTGGCGTCTTTTTCCTTCTCGGGATCGGGCACGCGGTCTTCGACGCTGACGACCATCTCCGGGCTGGTGCCCCAGGTGACCTGCGGCACGATGTCGGCGGCCTGCAGCACGACGGTGGCGTCGAACACCGCGTCGGCGTCCGAGTGCAGCGTCTTCCAATAGGTGACGGCCTGGTCCCACTCGACGCCGGTGGGCGCCATCGGGCGGCCGCGCACGTAATCGATCGTCTTGTCGTCGACGGCGATCAGGCCGGCGCGAGCACCCGCCTCGATCGCCATGTTGCACACCGTCATCCGGCCTTCCATCGACAGGTCGCGGATCGCCTGGCCTGCAAATTCGATGGTGTAGCCGGTGCCGCCGGCGGTGCCGATCCTGCCGATGATGGCCAGCACGATGTCCTTGGCAGTGATGCCGGGCGCTACCTGGCCGTCCACGCGTACCAGCATGTTCTTTGCCTTCTTGGCCAGCAAGGTCTGCGTGGCCATCACGTGCTCGACTTCGCTGGTGCCGATGCCGTGCGCCAGCGCGCCGAAGGCGCCGTGGGTGCTGGTGTGGCTGTCGCCGCACACCACGGTCATGCCCGGCAGGGTGGCGCCGTTCTCCGGCCCGATGACGTGGACGATGCCTTGGCGGCGCGACAGAAAGGGAAAGAAGGCGGCCGCGCCCGATTCCTCGATGTTGTGATCCAGCGTGACGATCTGCTCCTTGCTGATCGGGTCGGCAATGCCGTCGTAGCCACGTTCCCAGCCGGTCGTCGGCGTGTTGTGGTCGGCGGTAGCGACGATGGAGCTGTTGCGCCAGACCTTGCGGTGCGCCTGGCGCAGCCCTTCGAAGGCCTGCGGACTGGTCACCTCGTGCACCAGGTGGCGGTCGATGTAGAGCACGGCCGTGCCGTCGTCTTCGGTGTGCACGACGTGTTCGTCGAAAATCTTGTCGTAGAGGGTGCGTCCCATGAGAGCCTCGTTGCGTGATTGATCGTAGGGGAAAGAACTGGTTTTTTGAATGGACGGCGTTGCGTCAGGCGGTCAGTGCTGCGGCGTTCTCGGTTTTTGCGACGCTCAGGTGCTCGACCAGCAGCCTGGCGGTGACCGGCAGTGCGTCGAAGTCGCGCGCAACCAGGCGCAGTTCGCGCTGCGCCCAGGGCTCATCCAGCGTGATGGCGCTCAGGCGGCCCAGGCCCTGCATCAGCTCGAAGGCGCGGTCGGGCAGCAGACCGACGCCCAGGCCGTTGTCGATCATGCGGCACAGGGTGTCCAGGCTGCTGGCCTGGATGCGCTGGCGCAGCGGCTTTCCGGTGCGCGCAGCGGCGGCCTGCATGGTCTGGCTGATCGAGCTGCCCGCGTGCAGGCCGACGATGTCCCAGTCCAGCACTTCGGCAAAGCGTACCTGGGCCTGGCCGGACAGCGGATGCCCCTGGGGCGTGACCAGCACCAGCGTGTCGCTGCGGTAAGGGCGGCTCTGCAGCTTGTCGTCCAGCCCGTTGGCTGGCACGCTGCAAATACCCAGGTCGGCAGCGCCTTCGTGCACCGCGTGCAGCACGGCCGGGCTCAGGTGTTCCTGCAGGTCGATCTTGACCTGGCTGTGAGTGCGGGCGAATTGGCCCAGGTCTTCGGGCAAAAACTGCACGATGGCTGATTTGTTGGCATGCATGCGCACGTGGCCGCGCACGCCGTCGGCGTATTCGGACAATTCGCCCTGCATGCGTTCCAGGCCGAACAGAACGGTGCGGGCGTGGTGCAACAGGCTTTCGCCGGCCGGTGTCAATGCCACGCCGCGGCTGTGGCGGTAGAGCAGGGCGGTGTCCACCGCGGCCTCCAGATCCGAAAGGCGTTTGCTGACCGCGGATGCGGCAATGAACTCGCGCTCGGCCGCGCGGCCGATGCTGCCCAACTCGCAGACGGCGACGAACAATTGCAGTGACGTGAGGTCGATGCGGCGCGCAAAACTGCGCTCTGAGCGCTTCATGGTGCAAAGTCTATCATCGCATTTAACGATGGCAATATGTTTTTTGGCTAAATTTTTCGTTTTGCCATCTTGTATTGAGATGTTTTGTGGGTGCTTGCCGATGGCCGACTCCAATGCGGTCACGGGCCGAATTGGCCGTGTCGGGTACCGATTGCACACTGGCGCAACAAGCAATACGCTGTCGGTGTGCGCCGTGTCTGTTTGCTATGGTCGTGCTGTCCGGCTACCTCGGGCCAGTATGGCGGTCATGGCGGGTAATGCGGCTCTGGAAATGTGAAAAGGAGAGAAAACCATGGCAACCGCACAACCGATGTACCACGCACCCACGTTCGAGCCGACCGTCGATGAACTGGAGACGCTCAAACTCCTGGAAATGGGCCAGCCCATGGGCATACCCGAGTCGCTCAAGCAGCATTTGTCGGGGCGTTTGCTCGATTGGGGCTATGTCGCCAAATCGGACGCCGGAGTGTTTTCGATCTCGGAACTGGGCCGCAAGCTGGTGCGTAGGCAGAACAACTAAGGCTTGTCTGGCCGGCCCGCGAGACTGCGGGTAATGTCTTGCTCGTGAATTGCAGCGCTGGAATTGGTATGCGTTGCAGCGGCTGCTGGCGCTGCGCGTCACAGGCAAAAAAAAGCCCGGTGAAACCACCGGGCTTTGAAGGGATCCAGAAACTTGCGTTTCGAGAGGATCCAAGGAGACAACCGTTGGGCTCTACCTGAAATATCAGGCTGCAGCCGATGTTCGCATTCTAAGGGAAAACCCCTGATTCAGGTGATCCCCCTTGATCCTTGATGGTTATTAACGCTTGCGGGCGGCGGCAGCCGTAGCCGTCTTGGCGGCGTTGGCAGCCGTGTTGGCCACGGCGTTGAAGTTGGCTTCAGCCATGTCATTGGCCTGCTTGACGGCCTTTTGCACGGACTCCAGCGCGTTGTTGGCAGCAGAGACGGCGCTCTTGAACACGGCAACCGTGGTTTCCGTGCCAGCCGGGGCGTTTTTGGTGGCGGTGTCGACCAGGCTGTTGAAGCTGCGCTGGACGTCGGCAGCCTGGTTTTCCCAGGCCTTGCCGAATTCGGTGCCGGTGCCCGAAGCGATTTCGTACAGCTGGCGGCTGTAGGCGACGGTCTTTTCAGCCAGCGGCTGGAACAGGCCGGCTTGCAGCGTCAGCAGTTCCTGGGCGTCCTTGGCCGACAGCATGGCCTGGGCGTGCGAGGAGGCTTCGGTCAACGAGGCGCGCGAGGCGGCAACATTGAGTTCGACGATTTTCTCGACGCCTTCAAAGGCCTTGTTGGTCAGGCTGAACAGGGTTTCGATGTTGGCCTTGTGAGCGGCCAGCAGTTGGTCAGGAGACAGAGACATGGCGATTTCCTTTCAGAAGCACCCCAAGGGGGTGGGTTGAGGGAGCTGCTCTGAACCCATGTATATGTTGCAGTGCAGCATGGATTCAATTGTAGGGGCAGATGGTGCGATTGCAAGCTTTTTTGTTGCACTGCAGCATTTTCATTGTTTCCGAGTGTTGCGGCGCCGCAGCAGCAAGCGGGCACAATCGGCGGCATGCACAGCCAATCTCCTGCTTCTTCGCCTTCACTGTCGCCGCAGCGCCCGACAGCACAAGTACGCAGCGCTTACAAGGCGTTTCGCACGCTGACCACGCGCTGGATGGACAACGACGTCTACGGGCATGTCAACAACGTTGTTTACTACAGCTGGTTCGATACCGCGGTGAATGCGTATTTGATCGAGCAGGGCGTGCTGGACATCCATCGGGGGGAGACGATCGGGCTGGTGGTTGAGACGCAATGCCATTATTTCGCGCCGCTGGCGTTTCCGCAGGTGATCGAGGCGGGGCTGCGGGTGGCGCGCCTGGGCAGCTCCAGCGTGCGCTACGAGGTGGGCCTGTTTGCGCAGGGCGAGGCCTTGAGCGCCGCGTGCGGGCATTTCGTCCATGTCTATGTCGGGCGCGAGGATCGCAGGCCGCGGCCACTGCCGCGGCCGCTGCGCGAGGTGTTGCAGGCGCTGTGCATGCCGGCGGCGTGACGCAGCGCCTGCCGCAGCGGCGGGCGCACGGCCCGTTGGGGTTTGGCGTCGCAGACGGCGCAACTGCTGCCAGAATGAAACACACGGCCCGGTCAAGGCGACCTGGGTGTTTTCTGCCTCTCGCGGGAGGTGTCTCGGGTTTTTCCATTCATGATCATCCACAGTCTGCTGGACACCGACCTGTACAAGTTCACGATGATGCAGGTGGTGCTGCACCATTTTCCGGGCGCGCAGGTCGAGTACCGCTTCAAATGCCGCAACCCGGGCTTTGCGCTGGCGCCGCTGGTCGATGAAATCCGCCAGGAGGTGCGTGCGCTGTGCAGCTTGCGCTTCAGCGACGAGGAATTGAACTACCTGTCGGCGCGGCGTTTCATCAAGAGCGATTTCGTCGACTTTCTGGCGCTGTTTCGCCTGAACGAGAAATACATCCGGATCACGCCGCTGGCCAATGGCGAGATCGACATCACGATCAAGGGCCCGTGGCTGCACACCATCCTGTTCGAGATTCCGGTGCTGGCCATCGTCAACGAGGTGTATTTCCGCAACGCCTACCCTCAGCCCGATGTCGCCGAGGGACGCAGGCGTCTGCTGGCCAAGGTCGACCAATTGCACGAGTGTGGGCTGGAGAGCCTGAAGATTGCCGACTACGGCACGCGCCGGCGATTTTCGCGCGTCTGGCACGATGAGGTGCTGCGCACGCTGTGCGATCGCCTGGGGGCGGATGCCGATGGGCAACTGGCCGGCACCAGCAACGTGCTGTACGCGATGAAGCTGGGACTGACGCCGCTGGGCACGATGGCGCATGAATACCTGCAGGCCTGTCAGTCGCTGGGGCCGCGCCTGCGCGACACCCAGGTGTTCGGCTTCGAGGTCTGGGCCAAGGAGTACCGCGGCGATCTGGGGATAGCGCTGTCGGACGTCTATGGCATGAACGCCTTTCTGCGCGACTTCGACCTGTATTTCTGCAAGCTCTTTGACGGTGCGCGCCACGACAGCGGCGACCCGTTCGCCTGGGGCGAGCGCATGCTGCAGCATTACCGCGACAACCGGGTCGACCCGCGCACCAAGACGCTGATCTTCAGCGACGCGCTCACGGTGCCGCGCATCATCGCGCTGCACCGCCAGTTCCACGGGCGCTGCCAGCTGGCGTTCGGTATCGGCACCAACCTGACCAACGACCTGGGTTACGAGCCGCTGCAGATCGTGATCAAGATGACGCGCTGCAACGGCCAGCCGGTGGCCAAGCTGTCGGACGCGCCGGGAAAGAACATGTGCGACGACGAGAAATACCTGGCCTATCTGCGCCAGGTGTTCGACATACCCAACCCTGCATGACGGAGGAGGAAACGGCAATGCAAGAAAAAATGACGATGAAACAGATGCGTGCGCCGGTTTTGGCGCTGCTGTGCCTGGCGCCCCTGTGGGCGGGCGCGGCAACCATCGATGGCGCCCAGCTGGCGGTGTGGTGGGGCGTGCCGTTTGCTGGTGTGCTGCTGTCCATTGCGGTGCTGCCGCTGCTGGCGCCGCTGCTGTGGCACCACCATTTCGGCAAGATCACCGCGGCCTGGTCGCTGGCGTTTCTGCTTCCGTTTGCCGTGGTGTTCGGCATGGATCAGGCGTGGGCCGGGCTGGTGCATGCGCTGGTCGACGAATACCTGCCCTTCGTCATCCTGCTGGCGGCGCTGTTCACGGTGGCTGGCGGCATCTACATCCGCGGCAACCTCAAGGGCAGTCCGGTACTCAATACCGCGCTGCTGGCCATCGGTGCGGTGCTGGCCAGTTTCATGGGGACGACCGGCGCATCCATGCTGCTGATCCGGCCCTTGATCCGCGCCAACGACAACCGCAAACACATGGTGCACGTGGTGGTGTTCTTCATCTTCATCGTCTCCAACGCCGGCGGCTCGCTCACGCCGCTGGGCGACCCGCCACTGTTCCTGGGCTTTCTGAAGGGTGTGGACTTCTTCTGGACCGTCAGCCATATCTTCCCCGAAACGCTGTTCCTGGTCGGCGTGCTGCTGGTGCTGTTCTTTGCCGTGGACAGCTGGTATTTCCGCCAGGCGGGCGAACTCCGGCACAGCGACCCGACGCCCGACTCTCCCGCCCCGGCGCTGGGCATCGACGGCAAGGTCAATCTGCTGCTGCTGCTGGCCGTCGTCGCGCTGGTGCTGATGAGCGGCATCTGGAAGACCGACGTGCAGTGGGACGTTTTCGGCACGGGCGTCGGCCTGCCCGGCCTGACTCGCGACCTGGGGCTGATCGTGGTCATGGCCGTCTCGCTGTGGCTCACGCCAGCGCAGGTGCACGAGGACAACCAGTTCTCCTGGGGCCCGATGCAGGAGGTGGCCAAGCTGTTTGCCGGTATCTTCCTGACCATCATCCCGGTGATCGCGATGCTCAAGGCCGGTGTGGATGGACCGTTCGGCCCCATCGTGCGAGCCGTGACCGGTTCGGACGGCGAGCCGATTCCGGCGATGTACTTCTGGGCTACCGGCATCCTGTCCTCGTTCCTGGACAACGCGCCGACCTACCTGGTGTTCTTCAACACCGCCGGCGGCGACGCGGCGACCCTGATGACCACGCATGCGGCGACGCTGGCGGCGATTTCCGCAGGGTCGGTGTTCATGGGCGCCAATACCTACATCGGCAACGCACCCAACCTGATGGTCAAGGCGATTGCCGAGGATCGCGGCGTCAAAATGCCCAGCTTCTTCGGTTACATGCTGTGGTCGTTCGGCATTCTGATGCCGCTGTTCTTCGTGATTACCTATCTGTGGATGCCCTGAAATGTCCCGTCCCCGTATCTTGATTGCCCGCCGCCTGTTCCCCGAGGTCGAGCAGCGCCTGGCCCGGCACTTCGACGTACAGACCAACCCCGACGACGTCGCCTGGAACCCTCAGGAGCTGGCACGGCAGCTGGCCGACAAGGACGGCGCGCTGACCACCGGAGGCCAGCGCATCGACGCCGCGCTGCTGGCCGCCTGCCCGCGGCTCAAGGTGGTGGCCAACATGGCCGTGGGCTACAACAACTTTGACGTGGACGCGATGAACGCCGCTGGTGTGCAGGGGACGAACACGCCCGACGTGCTGACCGAGACGACCGCCGACTTCGGCTTTGCGCTGATGATGGCCGCCGCGCGGCGCATGACCGAGAGCGAGCATTTCCTGCGCGCCGGGCGCTGGCAGCGCTGGAGCTACGACATGTTCGCCGGCGGCGAGGTGCACGGCAGCACGCTGGCCATTCTGGGCATGGGGCGCATCGGCCAGGGTATTGCCCGGCGCGGCGCCCACGGCTTCGGCATGCGCGTGATCTACCACAACCGCTCGCGCCTGGCGCCGCAGGCCGAGGCCGAGTGCAAGGCGCAGTACGTTGGCATGGACGAGCTGCTGGCGCAGGCCGACCACCTGGTGCTGGTGCTGCCCTACACGAGCGCGACGCACCACATCGTCGGAGCGGCGCAGCTGGCGCGCATGAAGCCTACCGCCACGCTCACCAACATCGGGCGCGGCGGCTTGGTCGACGAGGCGGCGCTGGCCGCCGCGCTGCAGACGGGCCGGCTGGCGGCGGCTGGCCTGGACGTGTTCGAGGGCGAACCCGTGGTCAACCCCGCGCTGCTGGCGTGCACCAACGTGGTGCTGACGCCGCACATCGCCAGCGCCACCGTGCCCACGCGCCTGGCCATGGCCAACCTGGCTGCCGACAACCTGATTGCCTTCTTCGACGGGCGCGGCCCGCTGACGCCGGTCAACCAGCCCGCGACCCGTGCCTGAAATGAGCGCCGGCTGGCAGGTTTACGCAGCCCTTGCGCTGCT
The DNA here is from genome assembly GCA_002894305.1 of Comamonadaceae bacterium CD01. Lineage (GTDB taxonomy): Bacteria > Pseudomonadota > Gammaproteobacteria > Burkholderiales > Burkholderiaceae_C > Comamonas_C > Comamonas_C faecalis. The sequence continues at coordinate 7,460 of PGEI01000048.1, read as the reverse complement.
GGTACTGGCGTTGGTGCTGCTGCTTGCGCTGCTGCTGCGCCGCCCGCGTGTGCAGTTGCCGCCCGAATGGCCGCAGCGCCTGCAATCGCTCGAAGCGCTGGTGCAGGGCACGCAGCTGGCCGTGGTGCGCAGCGACGGCGCGCTGCACGCGCTGGGTGAGCAGATCAACACCTTTGCCCAGGCCACGCAGCAGCGCATTGACGCGCGGCTGGCGCAGGCCGCGCAGGAGGCCCGCGAAAGCCGTGCCGAGTTGCAGGCCGCGTTTGCCGCGTTGCAGGCGCGGCTGGAACAGCACCTGGTGCAGGCGCGCAGCGACGCGGTGGCCGGGCGGCGCGAGCAGGGCGAGGCGCTGGCCGCGTTTCGCGCCGAGCTGGCGCAGGCGGCGCAGCAGTTGGCCGGCGACAGCCTGCGCACGCGCGACGCGGTCACCGAGGGCGCGCAGCAGCAGGGCCAGCGCATCCAGGAGCGCTTTGACGCGCTGTCGCTGGCCATGCGCGCGACGCTCGACTCGCTCAAGGGCGACCTGCACGGCCAGCTGGGCGCGATGTCGGGCGCGCTCAAGACCCAGCTTGAGACCGACACCCAGCAGCTCACCCAGCAGCTGGCGCAGCTCATCCACAGCCACCAGCAGGGCGGCGAGGCGCTGCGCAACGCGCTCAACGAGCGCCTGGCTGCGATCCAGAGCGACAACGCGGCCAAGCTCGAAGAGATGCGCCGCACGGTCGACGAGAAGCTGCACGCGACGCTGGAGCAGCGCCTGGGCGAGTCGTTCAAGCTGGTCAGCGACCGGCTGGAGCAGGTGCACAAGGGCCTGGGAGAGATGCAGACGCTGGCGGGCAGCGTGGGCGACTTGAAGCGCGTGATGACCAACGTGAAGTCGCGCGGCACCTGGGGCGAGATGCAGCTGGGCGCGATCATCGACAACGTGCTGACGAGCGAGCAGTACGCGAAGAACGTCAAGACCGTGCCCGGCAGCGACGAGCTGGTCGAGTTCGCCATCCGCCTGCCAGGGCGCGGTGACGATGAGCCGGTGTGGCTGCCGATCGACTCCAAATACCCGGTCGAGCATTACCAGCGCCTGCTGGACGCGCAGGACGCGGCCGACAAGGCGGCGATTGTGGCGGCGGGCAATGCATTCGAGAGCTCGATCCGGCTGGAGGCCAAGAAGATCTACGGCAAATACGTTGCGCCGCCGCACACCACCGACTTCGCCGTGCTCTACCTGCCGACCGAAGGGCTGTTTGCCGAGGTCATGCGCCGCCCGGGGCTGGTCGAGGCGGTACAGAATGACTGCCGCGTGATGCTGACCGGGCCGGCCAACTTCGCCGCCATGCTGTCGAGCCTGCAGATGGGCTTCAAGACGCTGGCGATCGAGAAGCGCTCATCCGAGGTCTGGAGCGTGCTTGGCCAGGTCAAGACCGAGTTCGGAAAGTTCGGCGACATCGTCGAGGCCACGCGCAAGTCCATCGACGCGGCCGCGCGCAGGTTCGAGCAGGTGGACGTGCGCACCCGTGCCATCCAGCGCCGGCTGCGCGGCGTGCAGGAGCTGCCCGCGCCCGAGGCGGCGCAGACGCCGCTGCAGCCCGCGCAGGATCTGCTGATCGGGGACGAGGAGTGAGGGGAACCGTGCCCTGTTGCGCCTGATCGCCGGCCAGACCTGCATTCACGCGGCGATGACCAGCATGCGCATGGCGGCGCCACCGGATCGGCGCAGATTGCGCTGCAACGCCACGCGGGGCGCAGCGCGCGCGATCCGGCTCACCTGCGCCAGTTGTCCAGCTGGCTGGCCATCGGGCCGGCCGTCTCCAACTTCATCGGGCCGTTTGCTTCATGGGCGCGGCCGTGGGTAGCCGGCACACGCGTGGCGCTGCGGCTGCAGCAGAGCGGCCCGGCTGCGCCGTGAGGCAGGCATGCCGTCCGCGCATCAGTTGCCGTTGCGCAGCCGGTAGAAGGCCTTGATGTAGGCCCAGGCGTCGGCCGCGTCGTCGCTGTAGTGAAACAGCTTGAGGTCATCGGCCGAGATCGTGCCTTGCTCGACCAGCGCATCGAAGTTGATCAGGCGCTGCCAGAAGTCCTTGCCGAACAGCACGATGGGCACCGGCCGGGCCTTGCCGGTCTGCACCAGCGTGAGCACCTCGAACAGCTCGTCGAGCGTGCCGAAGCCGCCAGGGAAGACGACGAGCGCCTTGGCGCGCATCATGAAATGCATTTTGCGCAGCGCGAAGTAGTGGAACTTGAACGACAGCTGCGGCGTGATGTAGGGGTTGCAGTGCTGCTCGTGCGGCAGCGTGATGTTCAGGCCGATGTTGGGCTCGCCCTCGTCGTGCGCGCCGCGGTTGGCCGCCTCCATGATGCCGGGGCCGCCGCCGGTGCAGATGTACAGGCGCTCGCAGGCGTCGCAGTGCTTGTTGCGCCGCGCGATCACGCGGGCGAACTCGCGCGCCAGCTGGTAGTAGCGGGCGTTGCGTACCGCGCGCTCGGCCAGCGCGGTGGCGCTGGCGTCGCAGCTGGCACGTGCCTGGTCGAGTTCCTGCTGTGCTTGCTCGGGATCGACGAAACGGGCGCTGCCATAGACGACGATGGTGTGCTCTATGCCTTGCTCGGCCAGCGACAGCTCGGGCTTGAGCAGCTCCAGCTGAAAGCGGATGCCGCGCGTCTCGGGGCGCTGCAGGAACTCGGGGTCGGTGAAGGCCAGGCGGTAGGCGTCGGGCGTCAGCGGCAGGCCGCTGGCATTGGCCTCGTACAGCTCCTGCCAGGAGTGGGCCAGCCGGGTGTCGCGCAGGTCGGTGTTCGATTCCATGGTGTGTTGTTCTTGTCAGATAGAGGCTTCGCCTGCCGCGTGCGGCAGGGCGCCTGGGCTGTTGATCCATACACCCGGCCGCCAGCGTGCCAGCGCACCCATGCTGGCACCCAGGCAGATTGCAAGCATTTGTTGGGGCATCGGTCGATTGTATGCAGGCCGCTGCCGCGGTTTTCCTCCGCTTGCCACCCATCTGGTCCAGTGGCCGCTGCATGCCCAAAAGATGCGGTGCGAACGGCTCCAGTGCCTGTTGCGTGCGGCCGCGCAGGCGCCCGGCGGGCGCCCTGCGAAGTCCGTCCGGGCATACCCGCATCACGATGACCAAAGTGCGTGACTATGATCGAAACCAGCCATGTACGGCCCTGCAGCCGATGCTGGAGCAGCCTGCCGCTGGCATTGAAACAATCAAAGGAGACACCATGCAAGTGCTGAAGATAACCGCGGTTGCGGCCGCCCTGACGCTGGGGGCTGCGGTGGCCACCACCGCGCACGCGGGCGATACCTATAACGCGGTCAAGAAGAAAGGTTTCGTGCAGTGCGGCATCAATCCGGGCCTGCCGGGCTTTTCGCTGGCCGACAGCAAGGGTGTGTGGAAGGGGCTGGACGTCGACATGTGCCGGGCCGTTGCCGCGGCCGTTTTTGGCGATGCATCCAAGTTCAAGGCCACGCCGCTGACGACGCAACAGCGCTTCACGGCGCTGCAGTCGGGCGAGGTGGACGTGCTCACGCGCAACTCGACGGCCACGCTGGCGCGCGATACGACGCTGGGCCTGATGAGCGCGGGCATCAACTACTACGACAGCCAGGGCATCATCGTGAAGAAGAGCCTGGGCGTGAAAAGCGCCAAGGAACTCGACGGCGCCTCGGTCTGCGTGCTGCAGGGCACGACCACCGAGCTGAACCTGGCCGACTGGTTCCGCGCCAACAAACTCAACTACAAGCCGGTGGTGATCGAGACCTCCGAAGGGGGATTCCGCACCTTCGAGGCGGGGCGCTGCGACGCCACGACCAGCGACAAGTCGCAGCTGGCCAGCCTGCGGGCGTCGTCCTCGTCGCCCGATGATTTCGTGATCCTGCCCGAGAACTTCTCCAAGGAGCCGCTGGGCCCGATGGTGCGCCAAGGTGACGACGAGTGGTTCATGGTCGTGCGCTGGGCGCTCAATGCCTGGCTGGAGGCAGAGGAATACGGCATCACGTCCAAGAACGTCGACGAGATGCTCAAGAGCAACAACCCCAACATCCAGCGCATTCTTGGCGTCAATGGCGACATGGGCAAGGGTCTGGCAGTCAACAACCGCTGGGCCTACAACATCGTCAAGCAAGTGGGCAACTACGGCGAGTCGTTCGACCGCAATGTGGGAGCAGGCTCGCCACTCAAGCTCGACCGTGGCCTGAACGCGCAGTGGACCAACGGCGGCGTGATGTACGCCTGGCCCATCCGCTGAGGCGTCTTTCCCACCATCGCGCCCAAGGCGCGCCATGGCGCAGGTCTCATCGGCCTGAACGCTGCGGCGCCGCCGCCGGGCGCCACCCCTGCCACCCCTGCAAGCTGACCCATGGCAACGACTGAACGTGAGACGCTCCCGGCGCCGCGTCCCCGGCGCTGGTCCTGGAACGACCCAGCCACCCGCGCGCTGATCTACCAGGTGAGCCTGGTCGCGCTGGTGGTCTTGTTGATCTGGTACCTGGCCAGCAACACGCTGCACAACCTGGCGGCGCGCAACATCACGACCGGCTTCGGCTTTCTGTCGCAGCAGGCTGGTTTTGCGATTGGCGAGTCCACGATTGCCTATGACGCGACCGACGCTTATGGGCGGGCGGTGATCGTCGGCCTGCTCAATACGCTGATGGTGTCGGTGATCGGCATCGTGGCGGCCACGTTGTGGGGAACGGTGCTGGGCATCGGGCGGCTGTCGCACAACTGGCTGGTGGCGCGGCTGTGCGGGCTGTACGTGGAGGTCATGCGCAACGTGCCGCTGCTGCTGCAGCTGTTTTTTTGGTACGCGGTAGTCACCGAAGTCATGCCCGGGCCGCGCCAGGCCTGGCAGCCGCTGCCCCATGTCTTCATCTCCAACCGGGGCTTGCGCCTGCCTTGGTTGCAGGACCATGCAATGGAGTGGCTGATCGGCGGGCTGGCGCTGGCCATCGTGCTGTGCCTGGTGCTGGCGCACTGGGCACGTAGGCGCCAGGAGGCGACCAGCCGCGCGTTCCCGCTGCTGCCGGCCTGCGCCGCGCTGCTGGTGGCGTTGCCGCTTGTGCTGTGGTGGCTGGGCGGCGCGTCCTGGCAGCTCGACCGGCCCGAGCTCAAGGGCTTCAACTTCCAGGGCGGCCTGGTGCTGACACCCGAGTTCTTCGCGCTGATCGCCGGCCTGGTGTCCTATACCGCGGCCTACATCGCCGAGGTGGTTCGCGCCGGCATCCAGGCGGTCGACAAGGGGCAGTGGGAGGCGGCCGCCTCGATCGGGCTCAAGCGCTCGCGCGTGCTGCGCCTGGTCATCCTGCCGCAGACGCTGCGCGTCGTGATCCCGCCGATGACCAGCCAGTACCTGAACCTGGTCAAGAACAGTTCGCTGGCGGTGGCCATTGGCTACCCCGACATCGTGGCCGTGGCCAACACCATCATGAACCAGACCGGGCAGGCGATCGAGGGCATCGCCATCATCATGCTGGCGTATCTCAGCGTGAGCCTGTCGATCTCGGCGTTCATGAACTGGTACAACCGGCGCGTGGCGCTGACGGAGCGTTGAACCATGAGCACCGCGCCCACGTTGATCGAATCACGGCCTCCGCCCCGGCGCAGCACGGGCGCTGTCGGCTGGCTGCGCCAGCACCTGTTTTCCTCGCCGCTCAATGCGTTGCTCACGGTGCTGGCGCTGTGGGTGCTGCTGCTGGCGCTGCCCGCACTGCTGGATTACTTCTGGCTCAAGCCCGACCTGGCCGCGACCACGGCCGCGGGCTGCCGCGAAAACGGTGGCTACTGCTGGGCGCTGGTGCGCGAGAAGCACCGATTGATCCTGTTTGGCCTGTACCCGTATGACGAGCAGTGGCGCCCGCTGCTTGCCGCGGCCATCCTGGTCGGCATCATCGCCGCCAGCTGCGTGCGCCGTTTCTGGCGCCCCTGGCTGGCGCTGGCCTGGCCACTGGCGCTCACGGCCGTGGGCGTGCTGATGTGGGGCGGCGTCGCTGGCCTGACCTATGTCGAGGACAGCAACTGGGGCGGCCTGCCGCTGACGCTGATCCTGGCGACCTTCGGCATCGGGCTGGCGTTTCCGTTCGGCGTGCTGCTGGCGCTGGGGCGGCGCTCCAACATGCCGGCGGTCAAGGCGGTGTGCGTGATCTACATCGAGCTGATCCGCGGCGTGCCGCTGATCAGTCTGTTGTTCATGTCCTCGGTCATGCTGCCGCTGTTTCTGCCCGAGGGGTTTTCGATCGACAAGCTGCTGCGCGCGCAGATCGCGCTGATCCTGTTCACCGCCGCCTACATTGCCGAGGTAGTGCGCGGCGGCCTGCAGGCGATACCGAAGGGGCAATACGAGGGCGCCGACTCTCTGGGCCTGACCTACTGGCAGCAGATGCGCATGGTCATCCTGCCGCAGGCGCTGAAGGTGTCGATACCGACGCTGGTGAGCACCTTCATTTCGCTGTTCAAGGATACGTCGCTGGTGGTCATCATCGGCATCTTCGACCTGATGCAGGCCGCGCGCGCGGCGGTGCTCGACTCGGCCTGGCAGGGCTTCAGCATCGACTCCTACATCTTCATCGCGGTCATTTACTTTGTTTTCTGTTTTTCCATGTCGCGCTACAGCCTGTCGCTGGAGCACCACCTCAACCAGGGGCAGCAGCGCTGACGCGTGCTGCCGCGCAGGTGTTTGAAGATGCCAGAACCGATCATCGATCTCAAGAACGTCAACAAGTGGTACGGCCAGTTCCACGTACTGCGCGACATCAATCTGAGCGTGGCGCAGGGCGAGCGCATCGTCATCTGCGGGCCGTCGGGCTCGGGCAAGTCGACGATGATTCGCTGCATCAACCGGCTGGAGGAGCATCAGCAGGGACAGATCGTCGTCAACGGCACCGAGCTGAGCAACGATCTCAAGCAGATCGAGGTAATCCGCCGCGAGGTGGGCATGGTGTTCCAGCATTTCAACCTGTTCCCGCACATGACGGTGCTGGAGAATCTGACGCTGGGGCCGATCTGGGTGCTGAAGAAGCCCAAGGCCGAGGCCGTTGCCACCGCGATGAAATACCTGGAGCGCGTGCGCATTCCCGATCAGGCGGGCAAGTATCCGGGCCAGCTGTCGGGCGGGCAGCAGCAGCGCGTGGCCATTGCCCGCTCGCTGTGCATGGCGCCCAAGATCATGCTGTTCGACGAGCCCACCTCGGCGCTGGACCCGGAGATGGTCAAGGAGGTGCTGCAGGTGATGATCGAGCTGGCCACCGAGAGCGGCATGACCATGCTGTGCGTGACGCACGAAATGGGCTTTGCCCGCCAGGTGGCCGACCGGGTGATCTTCATGGACCAGGGCCAGATCATCGAGCAGAACACGCCCGACGCCTTCTTCGACAACCCGCAAAGCGACCGCACCAAGCTGTTTCTGCAGCAGATCATTCACTGATTCCATTTCTATATCGATCGAGTACGCGAAGGTGAAGCGCAGAC
>PGEI01000047.1 GCA_002894305.1 Comamonadaceae bacterium CD01 | reverse complement strand
CGTCGATGTCCTTGATGCGCTCGGCAATCGCCTTGCGCGTCAGGTGCATGTGACCGGGGAACCACTGGATGGACATGGGAGGCTTCTTTCTTCACGCGGCGTTGCGGCGCTGGCGCACCGCGCCCGCAACGGGGCCGGCAAGCATAATGCCTGAACACTCAAAATTCACCGTCCAGACCCCGGCGCCCGGCGCATTGCGCGCGCCCATCCACAAGGAGACAAGCCACCATGAACACCCCATCGAGCACCGCCGCGCCGCGCACCGGTGGCCGCATCCTGGTCGACCAGCTGCTGGCGCACGGCGTGCAGCAGCTGTTTTGCGTTCCAGGCGAGAGCTATCTGGCGGTGCTCGACGCACTGCACGACGCCAACATTGCGGTGACCGTGTGCCGCCAGGAGGGCGGCGCGGCCATGATGGCCGAGGCGCAGGGCAAGCTGACGGGCCGCCCCGGCATCTGCTTCGTCACGCGCGGGCCGGGCGTGACCAACGCGTCGGCCGGCATCCACATCGCGCACCAGGACTCGACGCCGCTGATCGTCTTCGTCGGCCAGGTGGCGCGCGAGGCGCTCGCGCGCGAGGCCTTCCAGGAGATCGACTACGGCGCCGTCTTCGGCACGATGGCCAAGTGGGTGGTGCAGATCGACGACGCAGCGCGCATTCCGGAGCTGGTCTCGCGCGCCTTTCAGGTCGCCTGCTCGGGCCGCCCCGGCCCGGTCGTCGTCGCGCTGCCCGAGGACATGCTGACCGACCTGGCGCAGGTGGGCGACGCTCTGCCCTGCCATACGCCCGAGACCCACCCCGGCGCCGCCGACCTGGCACAGCTGCGCCAGCGGCTGCAGGCCGCGCAGCGCCCGCTGGTCATCCTGGGCGGCAGCCGCTGGTCGCAGCAGGCGGTGGACGATATAGAGCACTTTGCCGGCGCCTGGCAGCTTCCGGTGGCGTGCTCGTTTCGCCGTCAGATGCTGTTCGACCACGAACACGCCAGCTACTGCGGCGACCTGGGCCTGGGCGTGAATCCCAAGCTGCTGGCGCGCATTCGCGCAAGCGACCTGCTGCTGGTGGTGGGCGGGCGGCTGTCGGAGGTGCCCTCGCAAAGCTACACGCTGCTGGGCATCCCCAACCCGGGACGGCCGCTGGTGCACGTGCTTGCCGACGCCGACGAGCTTGGCCGCCTGTACCACCCGGCGCAGGCCATCCACGCCACGCCGCAGGCCATGGCCGCGGCGCTGGCCGCGCTGGCGCCAGCCACCGCCCTGCCCTGGGCCGGCGAGACCGCCGCTGCCCACGCCGACTACCTGGCCTGGAGCGACCCGGCGCCGGTGCGCATTCCCGGCGCGCTGCAGATGGGCGCCGTGATGCAGCAGCTGCGCGCTACGCTGGCGCCGGACGCCATCCTGTGCAACGGCGCGGGCAATTTCGCCACCTGGGTGCACCGCTTCTGGCACTTTCGCCAGTACGGCACGCAGCTGGCGCCCACCAGCGGCTCGATGGGCTACGGCCTGCCGGCGGGCGTGGGCGCCAAGCGGCTGTGGCCCGAGCGCGAGGTGGTGGTGTTCGCCGGCGACGGCGACTTTCTGATGCACGGCCAGGAATTCGCCACCGCCGTGCAGTACGGCCTGCCCATCATCGTCGTGCTGCTGGACAACGGCATGTACGGCACGATCCGCATGCACCAGGAGCGCGACTACCCGGGCCGCGTCAGCGCGACGCAGCTGAAGAACCCCGACTTCAAGGCCTATGCCCAGGCCTTTGGCGGCCACGGCGAGCGCGTGGAGCGCACCGAGGAATTCGTCCCCGCGCTGGCCCGCGCGCGCGCCAGCGGCCTGCCGGCCATCGTTCACTGCCTGATCGACCCGCAGGCCATCACGCCCACCGGGACGATCGACGGCATCCGCAACGCGGCATTGGCGGTCAAATAAAAGCGTGTTGACGACCTCGCGCGATTTCAGGGGTGGAGCGCCTGCAGCCTGCGCAGCAGTGCCAGCGCCTGGCCGTCATCCACCGCCGGCAGCACAGCGCCGTCCTGCAGCCCGCGCAGCAGGCGGTCGAGCTGGGCCGGCTGTGGCTGCATCGGGCTGAAAAAGCGCAGCCCGCCTGCGTCTCCGACGAGCAGCGTGGGAAAGGTCTCGACGTCCAGGTCGCCCACCAGTTCCTCCTCGTCCTCCACGTCGACCCAGACGAAGCGCGCCTGCGGCCACTGCCGGGCAAGCGCGTAGAAGCCCGGGCGGTATTCCCGGCAGGTGTTGCACCACTGCGCGCACAGGCAGGCCACCCACCACCGGGCGGGTGCGGGCACACCCGGCGCGCCTTCCTGCACATTGCCACTCCTATCGGTCATCGTCTCTTGCATTGCATCAGCGCCGCTCGCGGGCGCGGTGGATATCCATGGCGTTCACGGCGGACGCCTGGTTGCCCCAGGCGCTGCGAATATAGGACAGGACGGCCGCCATGTCCGCGTCCGACAGCTGCTGCGCGAACGGCGGCATGCCATGGGGGCGGGGATTGCCGCGGGTGGCGGGCGAATAGCCTCCATGCACCAGCATCTGCACCAGGTTGTCGGCGTGCTCCAGCGTGACCGCGCGCCTGCCCGCCAGTGCGACGAAGCCGCCGCGCCCCTCTCCCTGGCGGCCATGGCACTGGGCGCAGTGCTGCGCGTAGACCTCGCGCCCGCGCTCCAGCACGGCCGGCGGCGCGGCATGCACGGGGGCTTTCCTGGCCGGGCGCTGTTCGAGCGCGCGCAGATAACCGACCATGGCGTCCAGGTCGCCCGCATCCAGGTACTGCAGCCCGGTGAAGACCACCTCGGCCATCGGGCCCGAGACGCTGCCATGGCGCGATACGCCGCTGGCGAGCAGCGCCGCAGCCTCCTCGGGCGGCCAGGCGGCGAGCGACGCCTCGGCCGGATCGACCAGCGACGGCGCGTACCAGCGCCCGCCCGGCAGCCAGGCGCCGGTCAGGTCGGCGCTGCCGCGCAGCCCGCCCAGCGCGTTGCGCGGCGTGTGGCAGGCCGCGCAATGCGCCACGGCGCGCACCAGGTAGGCGCCGCGGTTCCACTGCGGCGGCTGCGCCTCGTCGTGCGGCGGGCTGCCGGGGCGAAAGTACAGCGCACGCCACAGCGCCAGCGCGCCCTGGCTGTTGGCCGGAAAGGCCAACTCATGCGCGGGCGGCGCCTGGCGCACCGCCGGCACACTGCGCAAAAAAGCGAACAGCGCGTCCGAGTCCTCGCGCGTGAGCTGGGTGAAGCTGGTGTACGGAAACGCCGGATACAACAGCCGGCCGTCGCGCGAACGGCCGTTGTGCAGCGCGCGCCAGAACTCCTCGGCCGTCCACAGGCCCAGCCCGGTGTCGGCGTCCGGTGTCAGGTTGCTGCTGTAGATGGCGCCAAACGGGGTCTGCACCGCCAGAGCGCCGGCCAGCGGCGCGCCGCCGGGCGCACTGTGGCAGGCAATGCAATTGCCCACGCGCGCCAGATAGGCGCCGCGCTCGACCACCGCCGGATCGGTCGACGGCGCCGTGCCCTGCGCGGGCAGCGGCGCCTCGTCCAGGTGGTTGAGCCAGCGCACGGCCGCCGCGCCAGCCACCAGCACGGCCAGCGCGGCGCAGGCCAGCATCCACAGCAGGCGCCGGCGCGCCGTCATGGCTGCCCTCCAGCGAGTGCCTCTGGCACCGCGCCGCAGCGCAGCGGCATGGGTGCGGCCAGCCGCGCGGCCGGCCGGCCGTGGTCAGGCACGGGCTGGGCGGTCAGCCACGCGGTGATCGCGGCGACGTCAGCACCGCTCAGCCGCTGCGCGATGCGCTCCATGCAGTCGGGCGCCAGCGCCTGGCGTTGGCCGGTCTGCCAGGCGCCCAGTTGGGCGTTGAGGTAGTCGCGCGACAGGCCCAGCAGGCCGGGGATGAAGGGCTGCACGCCGGTGAGCTGATCGCCATGGCACTGCACGCAGGCGGGAATATCGCGCGCCGCGTCGCCCTGCTGCACCAGCAGCTGGCCGCGTGCGCGCTGCGCGGCGCTGGCGGGCGCGGGAGCAGGCGGCGCGTGCGGCAGGTCGAGCGCCGCGAAGTACTGCGCGATCTCGTGCAGATAGTCGTCGCTCATGAACTGCAGCAAATGAGTCATTTGCGGGTAGCTGCGCCGCCCTTCGCGGAAGTTGCGCAGCTGGTGGTAGAGATAGCCGTCCGGCTTGCCGGCGATGCGCGGGTAATAGCCCTGGGGCGTCGCCCGGCCCTCGCGGCCATGGCAGGCGGTGCAGGCCAGCGTGCGCGCAGCCATCGAGTCGGGGTCTATCTCCTGCCGTGCCTGCGCTGCGGGCAAAGATTCAGGTTCATGCGCTGCCGTCTGCGCAAACGCAGGCAGCGCCAGCGCCAAGGCGGCCAGCAGCGCCGAGGCGCGCCAGCGTTGCCAAAGCAAGGCACGCCCCGGCATCGGTCAGCCGCGCCCGACGAAAGGCATCTTGGTCGCCATCACGGTGTGGAACAGCACATTGGCCTCAAGCGGCAAGTTGGCCATGGCCAGCACCGACTGGCCGACGATGTCCACGTCCATCAGAGGCTCGGGTGCAACCACGCCATGCGCCTGCATCACGCCCTGGGTCAGCCGGTGGCCCAGCTCGGTGTCGGCATTGCCCACGTCGATCTGGCCGACCGCGATGTCGTACTTGCGCCCGTCGAGCGCGGCGGTCTTGGTCATGCCCGTCACCGCATGCTTGGTAGCCGTGTAGGCGATCGAGTTGGGGCGCGGCGCATGTGCCGAGATCGAGCCGTTGTTGATGATGCGCCCGCCACGCGGGCTTTGCGCCTTCATCACGCGAAACGCGTTCTGGATGCCGTAGAACATGCCGCTCAGGTTGACGTCGACCACGTTCTGCCAGTCCTCGATGTACAAGTCCTCCAGCGGGACTGCCGGCGCGCCGGTGCCGGCGTTGTTGAACACCAGGTCGACGCGGCCAAAGCGCGCCACCGTCCTGTCGAACAGCACACGCACGGCCTGCGGGTCGGCCACGTCGGTGGCCACGCACAGCGTGCGATCGATCGCGCCGCTTTGCTGCGCCACGTCTTCGAGCAGCGCCAGCCTGCGCCCGGCCAGGGCGACGCTCCAGCCGTCGGCCAGCAGCGCCAGTGCCGCGGCCTTGCCGATGCCGCTGCCGGCGCCGGTGATGATCGCAATCCTGCTCATGCCCTGCCCTTTCGATGGTGGTCGCCGCGGTGCTTGCCGCCATTGGCCTTGGCCTGGCCATCCCCGTTTGCGCGGGCCTGTCCTTTGGGGGAGCCCGCCTTCTTCGCCTGGCCGCGCTCGCCCCCCGCCGTGGACTTGGGCGGCGCATCGTGCCCGCCGCGGCCGGGAGCCACGGCCATGTCGTCGCGCACCAGGCGAAAGTCGATCTTGCGCGCGTCCAGGTCGACGCGGCTGACCTGCACGCGCAGCCGCGTGCCAACGGCATAGCGGATGCCGGTGCGCTCGCCGCGCAACTCCTGGCGTGTCTCGTCGAAGCGGAAGTACTCGCCCCCCAGCTCGGTGATGTGCACCAGGCCCTCGACGTACAGCGCGTCCAGCGTGACGAAGATGCCGAAGCTGGTCGCCGCGGTGACCACGCCGTCGTACTCCTCGCCCAGGTGCTCGCGCATGTACTGGCACTTGAGCCAGGCCTCGACGTCGCGGCTGGCCTCGTCGGCGCGGCGCTCGTTGGCGCTGCAGTGCAGCCCGCTGGCCTCCCAGGCCTGCTGCTCGCGCGCGCTGCCGCAAGCGCGCCCTCCCTCCTGCGGCACCTGGCGCGAGGCCATGCGCTTGGCCATGCGCTCGTGCGCCTCGCCCGGCGTCGGCAGGGTGGGCAGGCTGTATTTCTTGCCGTCCAGAATCGACTTGATCACCCGGTGCACCAGCAGGTCGGGGTAGCGCCGAATCGGGCTGGTGAAGTGTGCATACGCGGCGTAGGCCAGGCCGAAGTGGCCGGTGTTGACCGGCGTGTAGATCGCCTGCTGCATCGAACGCAGCAGCATGGAGTGGATCTGCGGCGCATCGGGCCGCTCCTGGGTCGCCTCGGCAATCGCCTGGAACTCCTCGGTGGTCGGCATGTCGCTGAGCGGTGCGTTCACCCCCATGGCCTTGAGGTAGCCGCGCAACAGCTCGACCTTCTCCACCGTCGGCCGGTCGTGCACGCGGTACAGGCCGCAGCGGTGCGCCTGCGCGATGAAGTTGGCGCTGCAGACGTTGGCCGCCAGCATGGCCTCCTCGATCAGGCGGTGTGCCTGGGTGCGCTCGCGCGGCAGGATTTTCTCGATGCGACCGTTGTCGTCGCAGACGATCTGGGTCTCGGTGGTCTCGAAATCGACCGCACCGCGCACATGGCGCGCCGCCAGCAGCGCACGGTATACGCCGTGCAGGTTCAGCAGGTCATCGACGCGCTCGCGGTATTTGTTCGCCTCGGGCCCGCGCGTGTTGCTCAATATGGCACTGACCTCGGTATAGGTCAGGCGCGCATGGCTGACGATGGTGGCGGGGTAGAACTGGTAGGCCTGCACCTGGCCCTGTGCGTCGACCACCATGTCGCAGACCATGCTCAGACGCTCGACGTGGGGGTTGAGCGAGCACAGGCCGTTGGAGAGCTTCTCGGGCAGCATCGGAATGACGCGGCGCGGAAAATACACGCTGGTCGCGCGGTCGTAGGCATCAACGTCGATGGCGCTGCCCGTGGTCACGTAGTGGCTCACGTCGGCGATCGCCACCAGCAGGCGCCAGCCTGCACTCTTGCCCCGGCCCATCGGCTCGCAGTACACGGCGTCGTCGAAGTCGCGCGCGTCCTCACCGTCGATCGTCACGAACGCGATGTCGCTCAGGTCGACGCGGCGGCGCTTGTCGGCGGCGCGCACCTTCTCGGGCAGCGCACGCGCCTGCGCCAGGCATTCGTCGCTGAACACATGCGGCACGCCGTATTTGCGCACCGCGATCTCGATCTCCATACCCGGATCGTCCACGTCGCCGAGCACCTCGGTGACGCGCCCCACCGGCTGGCCGAACAGCGCCGGCGGCTCGGTCAGCTGCACGACGACGACCTGGCCCTGCGCCGCATCCAGCGTCGCGCCGGGTGCGATGAGCACGTCCTGCCCATAGCGCCGGTCTTCGGGCGCCACCAGCCAGACGCCGCCTTCCTGCAGCAGCCGCCCGATGATGGGCTGCGGCGGGCGCTCGACGATCTCCAGCACCCGCCCTTCGGGGCGCCCACGCCGGTCATGGCGCACGATGCGCACGCGCACCCTGTCCTTGTGCAGGACGGCGCGCATTTCGTTGGGTGCCAGGTAGATGTCGGGGCCGGCGTCGTCGCGGATCACGAAGCCATGGCCGTCGCGGTGTCCCTGGACACTGCCCTCGATCTCCTCATTGGAAATTTGCGCGGCAGTGGCCTGAACGTATTTTTTTTTGCTATACAATCTGATTCTTTCCTGAAATGCCCAGGTGGCGGAATTGGTAGACGCACTAGTTTCAGGTACTAGCGGGTAACTCCGTGGAGGTTCGAGTCCTCTCCTGGGCACCAAAATGATCAAGCCGCTGTGCAGTGCACAGCGGCTTTTTTATTGGCATGAAACCCGTGCCACAGGTCGCGATGCCGGGCACTGCACTGCAGGCAACAGCGCCGGCTGCAGCCCGCCGTACAACGGGCAGCCGCCGGCGCACTGCACGCCATCAGCGCAGCAGCGTCTTGAGCGCGTTGCGCAGGCGCCGCGCGCTGTCCTCATCGCTGGCGCTGGCCAGCACGCGCGCAGCGTCCTGGCTCCAGGTCTCGCGCGGCGACGGGTCGTTGCGCCGCGTCAGCAGCTGCAGCTGCAGCGCCCGGCGCGCCGCCAGGTGCTCGGCCGGCGTCGGCGCCTCGGCCGCCATCTCCAGGCGCAGCAGTGCCTCGCCGGCGACGCCCGCAGCAGCGCCGGATAGCGCCTGACCCCATTGGTTGCGTGTCGCGCCCGTCACCCGCGGACCCAGCTCCTGGGCGCTGGGCAGCAGGTCGGCGTTGCGCTGCTGCCAGGCAGCAAGCAGCTGCGTGAGCGCCTCGCCATGCGCCTGGGCCGCCAGCTTGCGCAGGGCACCCTGGGCCTGGTCGAGCGCGTCGCGCTGCGCGCGAAACGCCGCATCGCCCAGGCGCGGGCCCCTGGGCGCGCGCGGCGCACGGTCGTCGCGCTCACCCCAGCGTCCACCCTCTTTGCGGTCACGGCGCCCATCGCGGGAATCGCCGCGCTGCCCCGACCTCCCGGCGCGCCCCGCGGGCTGGCTCGCAGCCGACTGGTTTGCACCCGGGCGGTCATCACCACGCACCGCCACGACCGGGCGCGCGGGCGCGGCCGGCCTGGCCGCTGGCTCGGCTCCCTGAGCCTGATCCGAAACGGGTGCATCGGCATCGGTCGCACCCGCCTGCGGCGCGCCAGCCGGTGCCTTGCCGGCATCCGCAGTCAGGTCGTCGGCCGCTGCCGGCTCACGCATGACTTGCTCCAGCGCGGCCATGGCCTGACGGATTTGCTGCGCGTCGCCGCTGGCGTTGGCCGCGTCGAGCGCCTTGGATGCCTGCAGCACCGCGCGGTCGTGCGCGCCCATGGCTGCCTGCGAGCGCTCGCGCTCGGCGCTCTTGCGGTTGAAGGCCTCGTCGATGGGCTTGCGAAACGCATCCCAGAGCTTTTGCTCCTGGCGGCGATCCAGCGCCACCGCCTGCGCCTCGGCCTGCCAGCGCTGCTGCAAGGCCTTGACCGCGTCGATGCGCAGCGCGCCTTCGGACAGCGCCTGTGCCTCGTCGATCATTGCGTGGCGCCGCTGCAGACTGTCTTTTTGCGCCGCCAGCAAGGGGGCGGACGCGGCGTCCAGCGCCTGCTTCCACAGCGGCTGCAGCTCGGCAAAAACTTTCTCGCTGACATGGCCGCCATTGCGCCAGCGGTCGCCAAACTGGCGCAGGCTGCGCTGCTGCGCCTTCCAGTCGGTCGACGCCGCCTGGGCCTGCGCCCAGGCATTCACCTCGTCGATCAGCGCCTGGCGCTGGGCACGGTGCTCGACCGCCTCGCTGCGCACTTTCTCAAGCCAGGCCTCGACCACCTTGTGCGCCTCGTTGCAGGCCTCGTCAAACTGCTTCCACAGCCCGTGGTTGGCGGGCGCGCCCTGGTCGGCCTGCTTCCACTGCTCGCGCAGCTCACGCAGGGTTTCCTGCATCTTGCGCCCGCCCAGCTCCTGCCCGGCCGGGCGCTGCAGCAATGCCTTGGCACGCCCGACCAGCTCTTCGCGGATCTGGTCAGCGCTCCAGCGCTGCCAGCCCTCCAGCTCGCCGGCAGCCACCAGCGCGGCCTGCACCTCGTGCTCGAACGCGCCGTCGATGAAGCGGCCGTGGAATTTCAACGCGGTGCGCAGCGCCGCGGCCGCCTGGCTGCTGGCCTTGCCGTGGCCCTGGGTGGTCTCTTTCTGCAGGCGCTCCAGCGCCTTGCCGACGACCTGGCGCGCCTTCTCGCGCAGCTGTGGGTCGACCTTGGGCGCAGGCTCCGCCTTGGCCGCCTGCTGCTGCGCCTCGGTGGGCTGGCCGCGCGCCGCGCGCAGCTCGTCGGCCCAGACGGGCACCGTCGGCAGCGTGGCGGCGGGATCGGCAAACGCCGCGGCGGTTTGCGCCAGTGCGGCCGAAAACGCCTCCCAAACCAGTTGCAGCTGCTTTTGCGACGACTCCAACTGCGTGGCAAAGCGCACTTCGACGCTGCCCCACGCGCCGTCGGCGGTCAATTCACCGGCCTGCTCGTGCCAGTGGGCGACGTCGGCCTGCAGCGCCTCAAGCGCTGCCTGGGCGTCGCCGAAGGGCTTGGTCGACAGCACTTCGATGCGCTGGGCCAGCAAAACGGCGGCCTCGCGCTGCACCTGCACGCGGTGCTGCAAATCCTCGATGGCCTTGACCCGGTCGGCCAGCTCGCCCTTGAGCTGCGACAGCGGCTCGCGCGACAGCGGCGCGCCGGCCTTCGCCGCGTCGCGCTGCCAGGCCAGCGCGTCGGCAATGTTGATCTTGGGCTGCGCCAGCAGCGCCTGCGCCTTGGCGGCCCAGTCGGCGGCAATGGCCTCTTGTGCATGCGCGCGGCGGATTTCGTCCAGGCGCTCGCGCACCGCGCGCGCCGCGCCCTTGTCGCGGGCGCTCAGCTCCTTGAACACTTCCTGCAGCTTGTCGGCCGCGGGGTCGCTGGTCAGCCATTCACGGATGCGCGCAGCGCGCTCGCCCGAAGTGGCTGCCGAGAAGGCACCACCGGTCAGGGCATCGAGCGGATGCGGCTCGGCTGTCTTGGTCTGTGCCGCCTGGGCAGGCGTCGCTTCGGGTGCTTCGGACATGGTGTTGCGTGACAGAAAAGAAAACATGATGGAGAGAAAACTGCGCACGGTCGCGGCGCCGATGTGCGCCATGCAGGGGCCAGCGTGCGGCTGGAACCTTCTATTTTGGCTCGGAATTGCATGGCCGCCGATAACGGCGCGCTTGCGCGGGCCATCGCACGCACCCGAAACGGCGCCGGTGCGGCCCGCTCAGCGAGCCGACAGCGCCAGATCGGCCTGGGGCTTCCAGCCCTCGCCCTGTGCCTTGTCCGCCTGTGCGTCATGGGATTTGGCCGCGCCGATGAACAGCTGCTGCGCCGGCACCTTCTGCGCGGCCAGGTAGTCGCGCACCGCCTCGGCGCGCTCCAGCGCGAGCTGGCGCATCGCGTCCTCGGACACTGCGATGCTTTGCAGCAGCAACGCCTGCATCTGCTCTTCGGGAACGTCCTTGATCATGCCGATCAGGTTGCGCTGCTTGCCGATGCCGTCGGTGCGCTTGTAGACCTGGTGCAGCAACTCGGGGTATTCCTCGGCGGTGACTGTGGTGACCGCATCGGGATCCTGCCCGGCGCGCTGCGCCTGGCGGCGCTTGTACGCCAGCAGCATGGACTGCAGCCTTGCCTGACGGTAGCCGTCGGCCTCGGCTTGCGAGTCTGACCATCCGGTGATCGTGGCCTTGACGGCAGGGCGCTCGACGAGTGCCTGCGCCACCTTGTCCAGCTGCTGGTGCGCGGCAGCATCCAGTTGCGCGCTGCCGGGTGTGAAATGAATCACGCCCTGCTCGTCGCCGCTGCTGCCCAGCAGGCCAGTCAGCAGGGAGAACGGCGCGGTCACGGCCTTCATGATCAGGTTGCCAATGACCTTGAGGATGACCGCACCCAGGCGGAACTCGGGGTCGTTGAGCGATCCGCTGATCGGCAGATCCACGTCGATCACGCCGTTGCGGTCGGCCAGCAAGGCGGTGGCCAGCCGCACGGGCAGGCTGGCCGGCGCGCCTTCGACCGGGTCGCCGAAGCTGAGCTGGTTGAGCACCAGCTTGTTGCTCGCGGTCAACTGCCCGTCGGGCTCAATCTTGTAGGCCACATCCATGCTGAGCTTGCCACGCTCTATGCCGTGGCCCGCATATTTGATGCTGTAGGGCGATAGCGGCGGCAAATCCAGGTCGCGCATATGCCCCTGAATGTCCAGCGCCAGCGGCGTCGTCAAGGGGTTGAGCTGGCCTTCGATGCGCAGCGACGCGCTACCCTGCGCCAACCCCTGCAGTTGCAGCTGCGCCATCTGCACGCTGCCGTCCTGCGCGGGCTGCGACGAGAACGCACTGAGCTGGCCCTGCAGCTCGCTCAGGTTGGCCGAGTAGTTGGGACGGATGAAGTGGTCGGAAAAATGCACCTCTCCGCGATTGAGCGCCACGGGGCCGAAACGCAGCATGGGCGCGGGCCCGGCGTCCGCAGCCGCAGGCTGCGCAGCTGCCGCGCCGCCCTCTGCGCCCTCCTGCGCCTTGGGGATGTCCTGCAGATTGATGCGCCCGTCCTCGTGCACGATGATGCGGGCAAAGAAGTCGCTGAGCGTCGTCTGGCGCACGTCCAGCGACAGGGGCCTGCCCGGCTGCAGCTTCAGATCCACGCCCTGCAGGGCCAACGTCTTCCAACGCAGCAAATCCTCGCCGCGCGCACCCACGCGGGCCTGGCCCGCCGACTGCGGCGCGTCGCCCGCGGCGTCATCTGCCACCTGCACCTGCACCGCATCGAGCGCCGCGTCGCCCTGCAGCGCCACGCGCGCCGCATCGCGCTGCTGCGCGTAGTGCAGCGTTGCGTGCAGGCTGGCGTCGGCGCGCCGCACGTCCACATTCACCGCCTCGGCCACATAGGGCTGCAGCAGCTGCAGCGGCAGGCGCGTAGCGGCAATGCGCATACGCGCATCCAGCTGTGGCGCCATGGACAGCTGGCCGTCGACCTGCAACTGCCCCGGCTTGAGCCGCCGACCGGCCTCCACCTGGGTCTTGAGTTGCAGCTTGACCGGCGCCAGTGCGCTGCCGTTCCAGTCCACGCCCTGGGCCTGCAGGTCGATTGCGGCCAGCTGCAGTTGCACCGGCTGGCCCATGCTGGCATCGCGCAATTGCGCCGCTCCCTGCCGCAGCTGCACCGACTGCACCTGCACCCTCCATGGCGGTGCCGCATCAGCCCGCTTGCCTGCCGCTGATGGCTGCGGCGCTGCCTTGGGCTGCGGCTTGACCCAGTCCTCGGCCATCCAGCGGCCCGCGGCGGAACGCGCGATCTGCAGCTGCGGCCGCGCCAGCGTCACGCGCTGCACCTGGGCGCTGCGCGCCAGCGGCAGGATGCGCGCGCCCTCGACCAGCAACTGCTGCCATTGCACGGGGCGATCAGGCGTGCTTTTGCCGGCTTTGGTCGGCTTGCCCGTTGCAGCGGCCCTGCCCGCGCAAGCGCCCCCGCCAGGGCAATCCAGCTGCATGTCGGACACCGACAGGCGCGCCACCTGCACCGCCAGCGCGCCGCGATCGAACGCAACGCCGACATCGGCATCGACCACGCCCGTGGCCCGAGGCTCCAGCCACTGCGCCAGGTAGGGTGCCGCCATCTCAATGCGCAGGTTCTGCAGCGACAGCGCCGCCTGCGACTGGCTGGCACCCACCTGGCCCTGCAGCGCCAATTGCGCCGCGCGATCCGCATCGACGCCGCCCCCGGCTATTGCAGCACTGGTGCGCAGCTGCGTGGGCTGTGCCTGCAGCGGCCAGCGCAAATCCGAGGCATCGAGCTGCCATTGCGAGAGCTGCCATTGCGCCGACCCGCCGGGCAGGCTGGCGTCGATCCAAGTGAGGCCGCCGTCGCGCAAGCGCAGGTCGCGCAGGTGCAGCTGCCAGTCCGCCGAGGCATCGGCGGCTGGGTCGGCCTTCGCATCCGGCAAATCCGCCTGGGCCGCCGGCCCGGGCGAATCCGCCGCGCCGCTGCCCTGCCCCGTCGGCAGCGACAGGCTTCCATCACCCGCGCGCTGCAGCTGGCCGCGCACGCCCGACAGCTCCAGCGCGGCCAGATCCACCCGGCGGCGCAGCGGCTGCACGTCGGCCAGCTCCAGCCCAAGGCGGTCGATCTCCAGCTGCGGTCGGCCTTGCACGTCGGTGGTCTTTACGCCCTCCAAGCCCACGCGACCGGTCAGGCGCACCACCGGGTCGTCTTCCTGGATGAAGTCCAGGTCGAGGTCGGCGTCAAGCAGCGCCGCCTTCAGGCGCGCGGGCGCGGAAGCCGGGATGTAGCCAGCAAGATCGGCCAGGTTGAATTGGCGAATCTGCAAATGCACCGATGTCTTGCGGTCGTCCGTGAACGGCGTGCTTTGCGCCGTGGTCTCGAACGGGCTGCCGTTGAGCTGGAACGCCAGATGCGGCGTGACCTTGACCTCGCGATCCGCCTTCAGGTTGCTGATGAAGGGCAGGCGTAGCTGCAGATCGTTCAGCACCTGCTTGCTGCCCACGACCTGGTCGTCAAAATCAACCAGCCCGCCTTGCAACTGCAAGTTGTACAGCGCAAAGCGCAGGGGTTTGGAGGGCGGCTCGGGCGCGGGCGATGCCGCCAGACGCTGCAACACGTCGTCAATATCGAGCACCCCGGGCGCCGTCTGTGCGAGGTGCAACACCGGCCGATCGACCGCGATTGCGTCGACGACCGGCCCCAGGCGCCACAGCGACTGCAGCTCCGCGTCAGCATAGATGCGCGCGATCTCCAGCTGCGTGCCTGCGCCATCCTGAGTAGCAATGCGCAGCCCATGCAGGGTCAACTCCAGCGACCAGGGAGAGAACTCGACCTTGTCCACCGTCACCTGCCGCCCCAGCGCTTCGCTGGCGTGGCGCTGCAGTTGCGAGCGCACCAGCGGCGGCACTGCCAGCCAAGCCACGCCCCACAGCAACAACAGCGCGGTCAAGGCCCACAGGAGCCGCCGCACCCAGGGTTGGTTTCGAACAACGGCACTTAAGGGGGACACGGCAATCTTTCAGGCATCAAGACACACAAGCGCCATTGCACCAGAAATCCGCTACCACAACCTGTGAACAACTGAAAAAGGAAAGCCCGGTACGCAGCGAGCGCTGCGTACCGGGCTTGACGGCAGGCACAACGGCCTTTTGCCATCGATTGCGCCGCATGGAGCTTGCTGTCCATCGCGCAGAAGGCAAGTTATTGCCTTCAGGGGTGGCCTCGAAAGCGCCGCCATCGATGCATGAATCCGCGACATGCGGTGCTTCGGATGACCTGTGCCTTCTGGGCAGATGCCTGAATCACTCAGGCGCATTCACGATAGCAAGATGTGTGACGACTCGCCAGCAAGTTCTTTCTATGGCTGAACCGCGCTTCATTGGCGACTTCAACAAGATTTCAGGGCAGCTGATTCGTAGACTGAACGCCTACCTCATTATAATAAAAAGATATTATTCAAACGATTAATAGTATTGACTTGATATATTACGCCTCCTAGAATTCTAGGATCATCCACTCAAGGCACTAAAGCCTTTTTGCCTCTGATCCGCCGCCATCCCGGTTTTTTGGATTTGTGTCTGCCACACCCCCAACCTGGCACACCTCGTCCCTGATGGCTCTCGCATACGGCCTGTCGGTCGATGCTTGCAGGTTTGCACTTAGCGCACCCGATGTACGCGAATGCAGCAAACCTGCCCAACACAAGGAAATTTGATGCACAAGACAGCATCGCTTTTTGCTGGTCTGCGCACTTTTGCGGCCGACGTGGTCAGCGGTTTCATGGAAGTAACCCACAGCGGCTTCGCCCTGCTGGGCCTGGGCGTGTTTTTTGTTTGTGTCACCCTGACCGTACGCCCGGATCTGCGCCAGACCGGCGAGGAGCAGCTGATGGGCTGGCTGCAGGCGCGCCAGACCGCGGTCGTCGGCTTTGCCTTCGACCCGGACGCCAGCGAGCGCGCCACAGCCACCAATCCCAGAGACCTGCCCCGCGAACAGGCAGCAGTGACCTATTGGCTGAGCAAGAAATACCGCGTCGCCGCAGAACCGCTGGCCGTGCTGGTGTCCGAGGCCTACGACATCGGCCAGCGCACGCGCCTGGATCCCACGCTGATCCTGGCGGTGATGGCAATCGAGTCGCGCTTCAACCCCTTCGCCCAAAGTCCCGTCGGCGCCCAAGGCCTGATGCAGGTCATGACCAAGGTACACAACGACAAGTACAAGGATTTCGGCGGCCGCTTTGCCGCATTCGACCCCGTGGCCAATCTGCGCGTTGGTGCCAAGGTGTTGCAAGACTGCATCGCCAACGCCGGCTCGATCGAAGGCGGGCTGCGCTACTACGTCGGCGCAGCCAATCTGCCTGACGATGGCGGCTACGCCAACAAGGTACTGGCCGAGCATGAGCGGCTGCGCCAGGTGATCGCCAACCCCTCGCGCTTCATCCCTGCCCACGCGACGCCGCCGGCCGGCATGCTGTCCACCAAGGCACGCACCACACCGGCACAACCGGCCGCCGGCAGCCTGGGCGAAAAAGTGGCCATGCTGGGGCAGTTCTGAAGCACGCACCTGCCCGTAGCGACGTGCTGTACCGGCAGTCGTCCCGGCATCTATCAATCAGCTACACTCGCGCGGTACGCGACTGGCGATAGGCGCGGCGTCTCCCAGGCGCTGTGCTGACGTGGAAATCCAGCAGCAAGGCTGCCAA
Source organism: Comamonadaceae bacterium CD01 (assembly GCA_002894305.1). Lineage (GTDB taxonomy): Bacteria > Pseudomonadota > Gammaproteobacteria > Burkholderiales > Burkholderiaceae_C > Comamonas_C > Comamonas_C faecalis. Next base: position 11,087 of record PGEI01000047.1, on the reverse strand, counting down.
CCACTGGGAAGCGTACCGCACCCGCAGAATCCTCCGGGCGCGCTCCGTCGTTCGCCTGGGCAGCCCTTGACTGTCAAGGGGCACATGTTCATCTGACTGCCATGTACCAACGCAATATTCTTGTCGAACAAACCGATCCCGAGGTGTGGGCTGCCATCCAGGCCGAGAACCTGCGCCAGGAAGAGCACATTGAACTGATCGCCAGCGAGAACTACGCCTCGCCCGCCGTCATGGCCGCGCAGGGCTCGCAGCTGACCAACAAATACGCCGAGGGCTATCCCGGCAAACGCTATTACGGCGGCTGCGAGAACGTGGACGTGATCGAGCAGTTGGCGATCGACCGCATCAAGCAGCTCTTTGGCGCTGAGGCGGCCAACGTGCAGCCCAACTCCGGCTCGCAGGCCAACCAGGCGGTGCTGATGGCCTTCTTGAAGCCCGGCGACACCATCCTGGGCATGAGCCTGGCCGAGGGCGGCCACCTGACGCACGGCATGGCGCTGAACATGTCGGGCAAGTGGTTCAACGTCGTCTCCTATGGCCTCAACGAGAAGGAAGAGATCGACTACAACGCCTTCGAAGCCAAGGCGCGCGAACACAAGCCCAAGCTGATCATCGGCGGCGCCTCGGCCTACGCCCTCGCCATCGACTTCGAGCGCATGGCGCGCGTGGCCAAGGACATCGGTGCCATCTTCTGGGTGGACATCGCCCACTACGCCGGCCTGGTGGTCGCGGGCGAGTACCCCAATCCGGTGCCATTTGCCGACGTGGTCACGTCGACGACGCACAAGAGCCTGCGTGGCCCACGCGGCGGCATCATCCTGATGAAGGCGGAGCACGAGAAGGCGATCAACAGCGCCATCTTCCCCGGCCTGCAAGGCGGCCCGCTGGAGCACGTCATCGCCGCCAAGGCCGTCGCCTTCAAGGAGGCAAGTGCGCCCGCCTTCAAGCAATACCAGCAGCAAGTGGCCAAGAACGCCAAGGTGTTCGCCGAGACATTGATCGAGCGGGGCCTGCGCATCGTCAGCGGCCGCACCGAGAGCCACGTGATGCTGGTCGACCTGCGCGCCAAGGGCATCACCGGCAAGGAAGCCGAGGCGGCGCTGGGCAAGGCCCACATCACCATCAACAAGAACGCGATCCCCAACGACCCGCAAAAGCCCATGGTGACCAGCGGCGTGCGCGTGGGCACGCCGGCGATCACCACGCGCGGCTTCAAGGAAGAGGAAACGCGCATCACCGCCAACCTGATGGCCGACGTGCTGGACAACCCGCACGACGAGGCCAACCTTGCCGCGGTGCGCGCCAAGGTGCAGGCGCTGACCAGCCGCTTCCCGGTCTACCGCTGAAGAAGCGCCAGCGATGAAGTGCCCGTTCTGCGGCCATCCGGACACCCAAGTGGCCGAGACGCGTGAATCCGAGGACGGTCGCTTCATCCGCCGCAGGCGCCGCTGCAGCGCCTGTGACAAGCGCTTCACGACCTATGAGCGCGCCGAGCTGGCCTTTCCGGCTGTCGTCAAAAAGGATGGTCGGCGCGTCGAATACGACCGGAGCAAAATCCAGCGCGCACTGCGCACCGCGGTGCGCAAGCGCCCGGTGACGGCCGAGCAACTCGAAGACGCGATCGCCCGCATCGAGGAACAACTGCTGCAATTGGGCCAGCGCGAGGTGCCGGCAAGCCACATCGGCGAGATGGCGATGCGCGCGCTCTACCAGCTCGACAAGGTGGCCTATGTGCGCTTTGCTAGCGTCTATCGCAACTTCGAGCGCATCGACGAGTTCAAGGCGCTGGTCGACGAAGAGTTCGACGAGTAGTAATCGCCGCCTCTCGGCAGGCAGGCGCCCGGCAGCGCCGCCTTGCCCACCCACTTCATTCACACTTGGCGCGCACCCGCAATCGGCGGCACCGCATGCGCCACGTCGGCGCACTGGGCGCGGTGGCGCAGCGCATGGTCCATCACCACCAGCGCCAGCAGCGCCTCGGCAATCGGCGCAGCTCGGATGCCGACGCAAGGATCGTGGCGGCCCTTGGTCACCACCTCGACCGGCTGGCCGTCGATGTCGATCGACGGGCGCGGCGTCAGGATGGAACTGGTGGGCTTGATCGCCAGGCTCACCTCGATGTCCTGCCCGGTGCTGATGCCGCCCAGCACACCGCCGGCATGGTTGCTGGCAAAGCCCGCCGGCGTCAACGCGTCGCCATGCTCGCTGCCGCGCTGCGCGACGCTGGCGAAGCCGGCGCCGATCTCCACGCCCTTGACCGCGTTCAGCCCCATCATCGCGTGCGCGATGTCAGCGTCCAGCCGGTCGTACAAGGGCTCGCCCAGGCCCACGGGCACGCCGCTGGCCTGCACGCGCAGGCGCGCGCCGCAACTGTCGTGCGCCTTGCGCAGCGCGTCCATATAGTCTTCCAGGTGCCGCACGTCGGCGATGGGGGCAAAAAACGGGTTGTTCGGCACATGCTCCCAGCTCTCGAACGGAATCTCCACCGTCCCCAGCTGCGTCATGCAGGCGCGCAGCTGCACGCCGAAACACTCCTTCAGCCATTTGCGCGCCACCGCGCCCGCGGCCACCGTCGGTGCGGTCAGGCGTGCTGACGAGCGCCCTCCCCCGCGCGGGTCGCGCAGGCCGTATTTGTGCCAGTAAGCGTAGTCCGCATGGCCGGGACGGAAGGTGCGCAGAATGTCGCCGTAGTCTTTGCTGCGCTGGTCCTGGTTGCGGATCAAAAGCGCAATCGGCGTGCCCGTCGTGCGGCCTTCGTACACGCCCGAGAGGATTTCCACCGCATCGGGCTCGTTCCTCTGCGTCACGTGGCGGCTGGTGCCGGGGCGACGGCGATCGAGTTCGCGCTGGATGTCCGCCTCATTCAAAGCCATGCCCGGCGGGCAGCCGTCGATCACGCAGCCGATCGCCGGGCCATGCGATTCACCAAAGTTGGTCACTCGAAACAGGGTGCCGAGGGTGGAGCCGCTCATGCGCAGGGTCTTTCAATTCAATAAGGAGATGGGCCGCAACCAGATGCGGCATGCGGCACGCAAGCCGCGCCTGACGTCAGGATGCCTCGGGCGCGGCATGGTCGTCCTCGGGCCAGTCGCGGATATAGGCCTTGAGCAGCTTGTTCTCGAAGTTCTGGCTGTCGACGACCGCCTTGGCCACGTCGTAAAAACTCACCACGCCCATCAGCATGCGCTGGTCCATCACCGGCATGTAGCGCGCGTGGCAGCCCAGCATCATGCGGCGCACCTCGTCCATGTCGGTCTGCAGCGTGCAGGTGATGGGCGCGTCGTCCATCGCGCTGCGCACCAGGCGCGTGCCGATGCTGCCGCCGTCGCGCGCCAGCACCTGGTTGATCTCGCGAAACGTCAGCATGCCGACCAGGTCGCCAAACTCCATCACGACGAGCGAGCCGATGTCCTTGTCGGCCATGGTCTCGACGGCGCGCGCCAGCGGCTCGTCGGGCGCAATCGTGTACAGGGTGTTGCCTTTGAGGCGCAGGATGTCGCTGACTTTCATGGTCTCTCTCGGGATTGGGGGCGGGAAATGCAGCCGCAGTCACTTGGGCGATGCCAGCAGACGCCGGCCCACCGGAAAATATAGCCCACAATCGCCCGGCCTTTGACAACCCTGGAGACTCCCCCATGCCCGGTTACTCCGATCCCGGCTTCGACACGCTGGCCGTCCACGCCGGTGCCCGGCCCGACCCTGCCACCGGCGCGCGCGCCACGCCCATCCATTTGACGACGTCCTTCGTCTTCGAATCCAGCGACCACGCCGCCGCCCTGTTCAACATGGAGCGCCCGGGCCACGTGTATTCGCGCCTGTCCAACCCGACCAACGCGGTGTTCGAGCAGCGCGTGGCGGCGCTTGAAGACGGCGCCGGCGCCATCGCCACGGCCAGTGGCATGGCGGCGCTGCACCTGGCCATCGTCACGCTGATGGGCGCGGGCAGCCACATCGTCGCAAGCACCGCACTGTACGGCGGCTCGCAAAACCTGCTCAACTACACGCTGCGCCGCTTCGGCATCGAGACCACGTTCGTTAAGCCCGGCAACATCGACGGCTGGCGCACGGCCATCCGCCCCAACACCCGGCTGCTGCTGGGCGAGACGGTAGGCAACCCGGGCCTGGAAGTGCTGGACATTCCGACGATTGCGCAAATCGCCCACGACGCGGGCGTGCCGCTGCTGGTCGACTCCACGCTGACCACGCCCTGGCTGATCAAGCCACTGGCGCATGGCGCCGACATGGTCTACCACGCAGCGACCAAATTCCTCTCGGGCCACGGCACCGTGATGGGCGGCGTGCTGGTCGACGGCGGCAGCTTCGATTGGGAGGCCTCGGGGCGCTTTCCCGAACTCACCGCGCCCTACGACGGCTTTCACGACATGGTGTTTGCCGAGGAAAGCGCCGTCGGCGCCTTCTTGCTGCGCGCGCGCCGCGAGGGCCTGCGCGACTTCGGTGCCTGCTTGAGCCCGCACAGCGCCTGGCTGATCCTGCAAGGCATGGAGACGCTGCCGCTGCGCATGGCCCAGCACGTGCACAACACCGAGCGCGTGGTGCAGTTCCTCGCCGCCCATCCCTTCGTCGCGCGCGTGGGCCATCCCATGCTGCCCGACCACTCCAGCCATGCACTGGCGCAAAAGCTGCTGCCGCGCGGCGCGGGCTCGGTGTTCAGCTTCGACCTCAAGGGCAGCCGCGCCCAGGGCAAGAAGTTCGTCGAGACGCTGCAGCTGTTCAGCCACCTGGCCAACGTCGGCGACTGCCGCTCGCTGGTCATCCATCCGGCCAGCACCACCCACTTTCGCATGAGCGACGAGGCGCTGCTGGCGGGCGGCATCACCCAGGGAACGATCCGCCTGTCCATCGGACTGGAAGACGCCAACGACCTGATCGACGACCTCAAGCGCGCCCTGAAGGCCGCAGAAAAGGCAGGTGCCTGACATGTATTGCAACGTCCTGGGTGCACGCACCTACTGCTACACCGGCGGTAAGGCCTTCGACCCCGCCCGTCCCACGGCCGTGATGGTTCACGGCGTACTCAACGACCACAGCGTATGGCTGTGGCAGAGCCGCTGGCTGGCCCACCACGGCTGGAACGTGCTGGCCGTCGACCTGCCGGGCCACGGCAGAAGCGCGGGCGATGCACCGGCCAGCGTCGAGCAGGCGGCCGACTTCGTCGCCGCGCTGCTGGACGCGGTCGGTGCGCCGCGCGCCGCGCTGGTGGGCCACAGCTGGGGATCGCTGATCGCGCTGGAGGCCGCTGCCCAACTGGGCGAGCGCTCCACCCACCTGGCGCTGGTCGGCACCGCGTTTCCGATGAAGGTCTCGCCCGCGCTGATCGACGCGGCGCTGAATCAGCCCGAGCAGGCGCTGAAGATGGTCAACACCTTCTCGCGCAGCACGCTGGCGCCACCGGGCGGCACCGGCGTCTGGGTCTATGGCGCCGGCATGGCGCTGGGCCGACGCGTGCTGCGCAGCAATGCACAGGTCAACGTATTTCACCGCGGCTTCGTCGCCTGCGACCAATATGCCAACGGCGAGGCGGCCATTGCCGCCATCACCTGCCCGGTGCTGTTCGTGCTGGGCAGCAAGGACGTGATGACGCCGCCGCGCGCCGCGCAGGGACTGATCGGAGCTGCGCGCCAGGCCGGCAAAAAAGTGCGGATTACGCAACTGGACGTGGGCCACAACCAGATGAGCGAGGCGCCCGACGCGACGCTGCAGGCGCTGCGCGATTTTCTGGTCTAGGCGGTGGGCGGAGCATCAGCCCATCAGCCCCACAGCCGGCGCAAGGCAGCCAGGCTCGTCACCTCGGCCTGCGGCCCGGGCTCGGCGGGGTAAGGCCAGCCCTCGCGCAGCGGATTGAACCAGACCGCCTGCAGCCCGGCGCGGCGCGCGCCGCGCACGTCCAGTGCCGCGTCGTCGCCCACGTGCAAAAGCGCCTGCGGCGCCACGCCCGCGGCATCGGCGGCCATCTCGAACATCCGCGCATCGGGCTTGGCCACGCCCAGACTCGGTGCGCTCAGGCTCGCACTGAAATACTGGCCGATGCCGACGCGCTGCACGTCTGCATTGCCGTTGCTCAGCGCCACCACCGTGTAGCGCTGCGACAAGAACTGCAGCGTCTCGTGCACGCCGTCGAACAGGTCGACACGCTGGCGGTGGTCGAAGAAATGCTCGAACGCCGGCTCGGCCAGCGCCGGGTCGTCGCCCGCCTGGGTGAGTGCCATGCGAATCGACTCGCGCCGCAGCGCGCTCAAATCCAGCTTCAGATCGGGGCGCAGCGTCTGCATGCGCACACGAATGGCTCGCAGCGCCTGCGCATCGCCCACCAGCCGCGCCGTCGCCGGGGCGTGCTGCGCAAGCCAGCCGGCCAGTGCCTGCTCTGCGCGCTCTATCGTGGGCCATACCGGCCACAGCGTGTCGTCCAGGTCCAGGCTGATGGCCTGCACACGCGACAGATCCAGGCCTTGCGCGGCACCCCGAAGATTGTTGACTGCTGCGTCCATGGGGCGCCAATGTAGCAGTCGTCGCGAAAAGACCGCGCGCGAAGCCCATGCCGCTGCCTGCCTTTGCCACAATCGCCCCATGCCCCACGACCCCACCCACAGCGCCGTTCTTTTGTGCAACCTGGGCACACCGGACGCTGCCACCGCGCCCGCGCTGCGCCGCTACCTGGCGCAATTCCTGGGCGACGCGCGCGTCGTCGACCTGCCGCGCCTGCTGTGGCTGCCGCTGCTGCACGGCGTCATCCTGCGCACGCGCCCGCGCCAGTCGGCCGCCAAGTACGCCAGCATCTGGACGCCCGACGGCTCTCCGCTGGCTGTCTATACGCAGCGCCAGGCAGCGGCGCTGCAGGACGCGCTGGCGTCGGCCGGCCGGCCCACACGCGTGCTGCCCGCGATGCGCTACGGCCAGCCGGCCGTTGGCGCGCAGCTGCAGACGCTGCAGAACGCCGGCGTGCGCCGCGCGCTGGTGCTGCCGCTGTACCCGCAGTACTCGGCAACGACGACGGCCAGCATGTTCGACGCGGTATTCGGCTGGCTGCGCGGCGCGCGCCACTTCCCGGAGCTGCGCCTGGTCAACGACTACCACGACCACCCCGCCTACATTGCCGCACTGGCCGCCAGCGTGCGTGCGCACTGGCAGGCGCGTGGCGGGCCGGCGCAGCGGCTGGTGATGAGCTTTCACGGCATTCCCGAGCGCAACGTGCAGCGCGGCGACCCCTACGCCGAGCAGTGCCGCACCACGGCGCAGCTGCTCGCCCAGGCGCTGCAGTTGCCGCCCGAGCGCTGGATGCTGACCTTCCAGTCGCGCTTTGGCCGCGCCCGCTGGCTGCAGCCCTACACCCAGCCCTCCCTCGAAGCACTGGGGCGCGAGGGCCTGACCAGCGTGGACGTGATCTGCCCGGGCTTTGCCAGCGACTGCCTGGAGACGCTCGAAGAGATCGACATGGAGGTGCGCCAGGCCTTCGTGCAAGCCGGCGGCCAGGACTTCCGCTACATCCCCTGCCTGAACGACAGTCCGGCCTGGATCGCCGCGCTGGCCCGCATCGCCGACGGCCACCTGGCGGGCTGGGGTATGGCGCACGCGCCAGAATCGACTGCATGAACACCCCATCCCCCTGCCCGCAACTGACGGCCGGACAACTGCGCCGCACCATCGACCCGGCGCAGCTGGACTTTGCGCACACCGGCGAGCTGGTGCGCGAGAGCCTGCCGTGGATAGGCCAGCAACGCGCCTTCGACGCGGCGCGCTTCGGCCTGGTGATGGACCAGCCCGACTACAACCTGTTCGTGCTCGGCGAGGTGGGCAGCGGCCGCGCCTCGCTGATGCGGCGCGCCATGCACGAGGCAGCCGCCACGCGAGCGGTGCCGCCCGACCTGTGCTATCTGCACGACTTCGACGCGCCCGAGCGCCCGCGTGCGCTGCGCCTGCCCGCGGGCCAGGGGCGCACGCTGCGCCAGGGCATGCAGCAATGGGCCAAGGCGCTGGAGGCGGAAATCCCCAAACGCCTCACGGCCGCCGACGTCAAGTCCGAGGCCGAGCACATCGAGAAAACCTACCAGAGCGCCGAGGCGCGCGCGTTCTCGCAGCTCAACGACTTTGCGCGCGCGCGCCGCTTTCGCCTGACGCGCGACAGCGGCCAGATGGTCTTCACGCTGCTGGGCGAGGACGGCCAGCCGATTGACGAGGCGGCGGCGCAGCAGCTCAGCCACGGCGAGCGCATGGCCATCGAGTTGGCCGAGCAGGAACTGCGCGCCGAGATCGTGCGCTTTCTCGAACAGGTGCGCCCGCTGGAACGCACGCGCGACGAGGCATTGCAGACGCTGCAGCGCCAAAGCATCAAGCCGCTGGTGGATCACGCGCTGGACGACACGCGCCAGGCGCTGCGCAAGCAGATCAAGGATACGGTCAAGCTCAACCACTGGCTCGACCAGGTGCAGCGCGAGGTGCTCGACAACCTCGATCTGTTCCTGTCCGCCGAGGCGTCGGGCGCCGACGAATCTGCCGAGGAAGACCGCCGCGCCGACCTGCAGAACCTGCTCGACCAGTGCCAGGTCAACCTGGTCGTGGACAACGCCGCGCTGCAGGGCGCGCCCGTCGTCGTCGAGGACAACCCGCAGCTGCGCAGCCTGTTCGGCAGCATCGAACACCACGGGGGCAGCGACGCGCCTTACGCAGATTTTTCGTGCATCCGCGCCGGCAGCCTGCTGCAGGCGCATGGCGGCTATCTGCTGCTGTACCTGCGCGATCTGCTGGGCGACGAGCCGCTGTGGGAGCGCATGCGCCGCTTTCTGCGCTGCTCGCTGGTGACCATTGAGGACGCGTCGGCCCACGGCACGGGCGCGGCCGTCGCGCTGCAGCCCGAGGGCGTGCAGGTGCAGGTCAAGATCGTGCTCGTCGGCTCGTCCGCCGAGTACTACCTGCTGCATGCCGGCGACAGCGACCTGGCGCGGCGCTTTCGCGTCAAGGTCGACTTTGCCGAGCGCTTTGCCGCCACCGACGACGCCTACCACAGCAGCGCCATCTTCATCGCCCACAGCTGCGCGCAGCGCGGCCTGCCGCACTGCACGGCCGCAGCCATGGCGCGGCTGCTGGAGTTCTCGCACCGCGAGGCCGACGACCAGCAGCGCCAGAGCGCGCTGTTCGCCCACATGGAGGCGCTGATGCTCGAGAGCGCGCAGCAGGCGCGCCAGCGCGGCGCGGCGTTGACCGACGCGGCCGACGTGGACACCGCACTGCTGGCGCGGCGCATGCGCCACAACGCGCCCGAGGAGGAAATGCACCAGGCGATTGCCGACGGCGAGCTGCTGATCTCTCTGCAGGGCAGCCAGGTCGGCCAGCTCAACGCGCTCACGCAGATCGACCTGGGCGACTACCGCTTCGGCTTCCCGATACGCATCACCGCGCGCACCTATGCCGGCCAACAGGGGCTGATGAACATCGAGCGCGAGGTCGAGATGTCCGGCCCCATCCACGACAAGGGCGTGCTCATCCTGCACAGCTACCTGGCCGCGCTGTTCGGCCACCTGGCGCCGCTGGCGCTGGGCGCGTCCATCGTCTTCGAGCAGGAGTACAGCGGCATCGAGGGCGACTCGGCGTCGTGTGCCGAACTGTACGCGCTGCTGTCCTCGCTGTCGGGCCTGCCGCTGCGCCAGGACATTGCGGTGACCGGCGCGCTCAACCAGCACGGCGAGGTGCTGCCCGTCGGCGGGCTGAACGAGAAAATCGAAGGATGGTTTCGCGTCTGCCGGCAGACCGGCTTCACCGGCACGCAGGGTGTGCTGATCCCGGCGCGCAACCAGCGCCACCTGATGCTCAGCCGCGCGGTCGTGCAGGCAGTGCGCGACGGCCAGTTCCACATCCACTGCGCACACCATGTCGGCGAAGGCATTGCCCTGCTGACCGGCTGCGAGGCCGGGCTGGGCGACACGCCGGCCGCGCCCGACAGCGTGCTGGCGCGCGCCGAGCGCACGCTGCTCGCCTACCGCCGCGCCTGCCAGGCCATGGCGCTGGGGCGGCGCAGGCCGCTGCGCTGAATGCGACAGGCAGCAACGTTCCCGCCCTCCTCGCTCCGGTTCTTTCTCATCGATAATTGACGTTTACGTCAACGTCCTACCTACAAGGAGACTCTTCATGGACATTCAGGGCAAGGTATTCATCGTCACCGGCGGCGCATCCGGCCTGGGCGAGGGCACGGCGCGCATGCTGGCCGCAGCCGGCGCCACGGTGGTGATTGCCGACATGCAGGTCGACAAGGGCGAGGCGGTCGCCAGGGAAATCGGCGGCGTGTTCGTCAAGTGCGACGTCGCCAGCGAGACCGACGGCCAGGCCGTCGTCGCCAAGGCGGTGTCGCTGGGCAAGCTGATGGGCCTGGTCAACTGCGCCGGCATCGCCCCGGCCGAGAAGACCGTTGGCAAGAACGGCCCCCACGCGCTGGCCACCTTCAGCAAGACCATCACGGTGAACCTGGTCGGCTCTTTCAACATGATTCGCCTGGCCGCCGAGGCGATGGGCAAGAACGAACCCGAGGCCACCGGCGAGCGCGGCGTGCTGATCTCGACCGCGAGCGTCGCGGCCTACGACGGCCAGATCGGCCAGGCCGCGTATTCCGCATCCAAGGGCGGCATCGTCGGCATGACGCTGCCGATCGCACGCGACCTGGCCAGGAGCGGCATCCGCAACATGACGATCGCGCCCGGCATCTTCGGCACGCCCATGCTGTTCGGCATGCCGCAAGAGGTGCAGGACGCGCTGGCCGCGGGCGTGCCCTTCCCCAGCCGCCTGGGAACGCCGCAGGACTACGCCAAGCTGGTGCGCCACATCTTCGAGAACGACATGCTCAACGGCGAGGTAATCCGCCTGGATGGCGCGATCCGCCTGGCGCCAAGGTAAGAACGCACCCGCGACCCGATCCGCCGCCTGCCCGCGCTTCGCTGGCAGGCGTTTTTGCGTGGTGCGCACACGGCAATTCAAATAAAAAAGAGGCCAGATCACGTGATCTGGCCTCTTGAAAATATTGGCGGAGTGGACGGGGCTCGAACCCGCGACCCCCGGCGTGACAGGCCGGTATTCTAACCAACTGA
>PGEI01000046.1 GCA_002894305.1 Comamonadaceae bacterium CD01 | reverse complement strand
CGGCAAGCGAAGCCGACAAAGTAATCGGTTGATATAGAAATGGAATCAGTTGCAGATCTTCGGCTCCAGCCTGGGTGACTATGGCGAGTTCCATGACCTGCTCGGCTTTGTCCAGCGCACCGGCCTGCGCCCGGTCATCGACAGTGAATACCCGCTGGATCAGGTGCATGCCGCGCTCGACCGCCTTGCGTCGGGCGCGCAGTTCGGCAAGGTGGCGCTGCGCATCGGCGCACAGGCCGCGGGTTGAGGTGATTAGGTTCCCGCGATGGCGTGCGCCCAGGTGCTGGATGCGCGGCGTACGAAGGGCCGCCGTGCTATCCCAGCAACCGCGCCAGCGTCAGCAGCGCCAGCAGCAGCATCCAGACCACGACCGAGCGCCACACCAGGCCGACGACGCTGTGCAGGTGCGCGGCCTCGGGTTCCGAGCCCGGCGTGGGGCCGCTGTCGTCCATCACCATGCCGGCCTCGAAGTCCTGCTCGCTGTGCTGCTGCGCCGCACGCAGCGCCTCGCCGCCCAGGCGCACGTGGATGGCGCCAGCGGTTGCCGCCAGCACGATGCCGTCGTTGTCGCTGGGAAAGCGCTGGGCGTAGAAGCGCCAGCCCTCGATCGCGTCCTCGAAGCTGCCGACGACGGCAAAGCTGAGCGCGGTCAGCCGCGCCGGCACCCAGTCGATCACGATCCAGGCACGCGCGGCGGCAGAGCGCAGCGCCTCGCTGATCGGGTGGCGCGTAAGCGAGCGCGGCCCCCAGTAGCGCGAGGCGAACTCGGCCATGCGGTACAGCACCGCCCCCGTGGGGCCCAGGCCCAGCGCGGCCAGCACCGCGTACCAGGCGAGCACGCCGAACACATGCCGATGCGCGGCGATCACCGAATACTCGATGACATGGCGCACGATCTCGCTGCGCGGCAGGTCGCTGGCGTCGACCTGCTTCCACTGCGCCAGCCGCTGGCGCGCAAGCGCCATGTCGCCGTCTTCCAGCGCGTCGCGCAGGCCGGTGAAGTGGTAGCTGAACTGGCGAAAACCCAGCGTGACGTAGAGCACCGCGACGCTCCACACCAGCGCCAGCGGCCAGCCGATCCAATGCAACAGCGCCCAGTGCACCGCCAGCACCGCCAGCGGCGGCACCAGCACGCCCAGCGCCCAGGCCAGCCAGGCCTGGCTGGGGCCGCCCGCGTCAAAACTGCGCCCCACCGACAAGGCCCAGGCCCGCAGGCCGGCGTGCATGGGGTTGCTGCGCGCAAGGGGGCGGGCCTGCTCGATCAGCAGCGCAAACAAGATCGCGAAAAAGCTCATGTCGGCAATGATAGCGGCGCACGTCCGTGCTGCATTCAAGCGCGCATGAAGCGGTAGAAATTGCGCAGCATGCCGGCCGTGGCACCCCAGATGAAGCGGGTATGGCGGCCATCGTCGTACGGCATGGAGAGCCATTCGCGCTGCTGGCCCTGCCATTGCATCACGTGGTGGTGGTGGTGGGCGGGGTCGAGCAGGAAGTCCAGCGGCACCTCGAACACGTCGGCCACCTCATCGGGGTTCGGGTGCAGCACCAAGCCGGGCTGCACCAGCGCGACCACCGGGGTCACGATGAACGAGGTGCTGGTCGCGTAGATGGGCAGCCGCCCCAGCACCTCGACACCCGCGGGCGCCAGGCCCACCTCTTCCTGCGCCTCGCGCAAGGCAGTGGCGACGGCGTCGCGGTCGTGCGGGTCGGTGCGACCACCGGGAAACGCAATCTGTCCCGAATGCGTGGACAGGCTTTGCGTGCGCTCGGTCAGCAGCACCGTGGGCCGCGCATGCAGCACGATAGGCACCAGCACTGCGGCCAGCGCCGGCGTGCGCTGCGTGAACAGGCGCTCGCGCACCACCTCGGGCTGCCAGTGCGGCGGCATGGCAAAGCGCCGGCGCAGTGCCTCGGGGGTCTGCTGGTCTGCGGCAACTGCCGGCAGATGGTCGTCGATGGCCGCCACCGGTACCCGGCGCGGATCGAAGTGTGGGGGCAGCGGCGCGATGGGCGCCTCGCTGATTGCCGATGGCGCCGCTGGCATGGATGGCGAAGGACGGGGAGAGGACACGGAAAAATAAAAAAACCGCTACAGGTTTTGCACTGTAGCGGTTTTGCGTCTGCCTGCCGTCGCGACGGCTGCAACGGCGCGGTGCCTGATTACGCCGCGTCGCTGGTCTTGACCTTGACGCGCGAGGGCAGCTTTTCCTTGATGCGCGCCTTCTTGCCGCTCAGGCCGCGCAGATAGTACAGCTTGGCGCGGCGCACGTCGCCACGGCGCTTGACCTCGATCTTGGCGATCAGCGGGCTGTAGGTCTGGAAGGTGCGCTCGACGCCTTCGCCGTTGGAGATCTTGCGCACCGTGAAGCCGCTGTTGAGGCCGCGGTTGCGCTTGGCGATCACCACGCCCTCGTAGGCCTGCACGCGCTTGCGCGTACCTTCGACCACGTTGACGCTGACGATGACGGTGTCGCCCGGCGCGAAGTCGGGGATCGTCTTGTTCAGACGGGTGATTTCTTCCTGCTCGAGGATCTGGATCAGATTCATGTTGCCATCCAACGATCTTGACCGCGCCACCATGGTCTCGCCGCAACAAAGAAGCGCGAGGTGCTGCACAAGGCGTGCAGCGGCCGGACAGAGGATCGAAAAGCTTTTGATTATAGCTCGGATCGACCGAACTCCAAAGACGCCTCATCGCGCCGCGTCAGCAGGCCCTTCGCACGGGCCGCGTCGACCAGATCCGGGCGCAGGCGCGCACTGGCCTGCAGGCGCTGGTCGCGCCGCCAGCGCTCGATTTGCTCGTGGTGGCCCGACAGCAACACGGCCGGCACTTCGCGCCCCTGCCACTGCTCGGGCCGCGTGTAGTGCGGGCAGTCGAGCAGGCCGTCGAGCTGCGGGTTGAAGCTGTCGAGCTGGTGGCTGTGCTCGTCGCCCAGCACACCGGGCTGCAGCCGCGCGACCGCATCCAGCAGTGCCATGGCGGCGATCTCGCCGCCCGAGAGCACGAAGTCACCCAGGCTGATCTGCTGCTGCACATGGGCGTCGATGAAACGCTGGTCGATGCCCTCGTAGCGCCCGCACAGCAGGATGGCACCGCTGCCCTGCGCCCACTGCGCCACCGCGCCGTGGTGCAGCCGCTCGCCCTGGGGCGAGAACAGCACCAGCGGCGCGCGGGCGCCCTCTTCCTCGGCGCGATCGGCGCGGATCTGCTCCAGGCAGCGCTCAAGCGGCTCGGCCATCATCACCATGCCGGGGCCGCCGCCGAACGGCCGGTCATCGACACGGCGGTAATTGCCCTGGCCATGGTCGCGCGGGTTCCACAGCCTCACGTCGACCTGCCCCGAGGCGTAGGCGCGGCGCGTCACGCCGACGCTGAGAAGCGGCGCGAACAGCTCGGGAAACAGCGTGATGACGTCAAAGCGCATGGGCAGGCGCGGGGAAAAAGAGGGGAGGGACACGAAAAAGGAGGCGGAAAAACCGCGGCCGCCACGGCATCAGAAGTCGGGCTGCCAGTCGACGGTGATGCGCCGTGCCTGCAGATCGACCTGGTCGACAAAGGCCGCGACGAAGGGAATCAGGCGCTCGCGCGCCTTGCCCGCATCGTCCCAGGACAGCACCAGCGTGGTCTGTGGCCCCGTGGCCAGCAGGTCGCGCACAACGCCCAGCGCCACGCCTTCGCGGTTGACCACGTCCAGGCCAATCAGGTCGACCCAGTAGTACTCGTCATCCTGCGTCGCAGGAAAACTGGCGCGCGAGACGAACACGCGCGCGCCGCGCAGCGACTCGGCCGCATCGCGATCGTCGATGCCGTGGATCCAGGCGACGACGGCGTCGGAATGGACGCGCGACTGGCGCAGCTGCAGCCGCACCGGCGTCTCGAAAAGCCTGGCGCCCTTGTCCGGCGGAGCGAGAAACCAGGTCTTGCCCGCCAGCAAGGCCTCGGGGCTGCTGCTGTAGGGCTGCACCTTGATCCAGCCCTTGACGCCCCATGCGCCAACGACGCGGCCTACCTCGACGGCATCCTCGGGCAAGGCGGCGGGTTCGAAAAAAACAGGCTCGGTCATCGGCGCACCATCAACGACAAGGGGCGAACGCGTCGGTGGATACCAACGCGATTCGCCCCGGCTTGGCAGGCAAGCAGTGGATCAGTCGGCCATCAAGCGGCTTGCTGAGCGGCGGCCTGCTTGACCAGGCGCTCGACCGTCGGCGACGCCTGCGCGCCAACGCTCTTCCAGTAGGTCAGGCGATCCTGGGCGATGCGCAGGGTCTGCTCGCCGCCCTTGGCCGTTGGGTTGTAGAAACCCAGGCGCTCGATGAAACTACCGTCGCGGCGCACGCGCTTGTCGGCAACGACGATGTTGAAGAACGGACGGGCCTTGGCGCCGCCGCGGGAGAGTCGAATCACGACCATGATGAATCCTTCGGGTGGTCGCAGCACATGCTGCATTGATTCTTGCGGCGTTTGAGACACGCGACTTGGCCACCCGGCCAGCGACACGCAGCAAAAACGGCGATTATAGCGTGATCCGCTCCATGCCCGCCACCTGCGCCAGCAAAGGTGGCGGCAGCAATACTCGCAGCGCCCGCCGCCCCACATGCGATCTGCGGGGGACAGAAAGCACGGTGCCTGGCGCCACATCACACGGATGGGGAAAGCCCTTGGGCATGGCCGACACCAGCGCACCCGCGTGTTCTTGCTCCAATAATCGCTGCCATGAAAAACAAGACGCTTGCCACCTGGCTCACCTTCGTCGCCGGCCCGCTGGGACTGCACCGCTTTTATCTGCACGGGCTCGCCGACTGGCTGGGCTGGCTGCTGCCGATACCGACGGCGCTGGGCTTCTACGGCATCGAGCGCGCGCGCCTGTATGGGCTGGACGACCAGCTCAGCTGGCTGCTGATCCCCTGCCTGGGCTTCACCTTTGCCGCCTGCGCGCTGCGCGCCATCCTCTACGGGCTGACGCCCTGCGAACGCTGGAACGCACGCTACAACCCCCAGGCCGCAGCCGACGCGCCGGCCGGGCGCACCCACTGGCTTGCAGTCATCGCGATGGCCATGGCGATGACCATCGGCACAGGCGCACTGATGGCCAGCATTGCGTTCAGTTCGCAGCGCTTTTTTGAATACCAGATCGAGGAAGCGCGCAAGATCTCCCAGCCACAGCAGTAGCGACTGCCGGCACTCCGGCCGGCAGTCCGGTCAATAGAACTGCAGGCTGAGCCAGTACGCCATCGAGGCGACGAAGGCGCTGGCCGGAATCGTCAGAATCCAGGCCCAGACGATGTTGCCGGCCACGCCCCAGCGCACCGCGCTGGCGCGCTGGGTCGAGCCCACGCCGACGATGGCACCGGTGATGGTGTGGGTGGTGGAGACCGGCACACCCAGCCAGGTGGCAAAGAACAGCGTGAGCGCCCCGCCGCTTTCGGCGCAAAAACCGCCGACGGGCTTGAGCTTGGTGATCTTCTGGCCCATGGTCTTGACGATGCGCCAGCCACCGAACATCGTGCCCAGGCCGATGGCCGAGTAGCAGGCGATGATGACCCAGGCCGGCGGCGCGCCTTCGCTGACCTGCGAGTAGCCAGTGGCGATCAGCAGCAGCCAGATGATGCCGATGGTCTTTTGCGCGTCGTTGCCACCGTGGCCGAGGCTGTAGGCGCCGGCCGAGACCAGTTGCAGGCGGCGAAACCACTTGTCCACGCGGCTCGGGCGGGTGCGCCGGAAGATCCAGGCGACCAGCACCATCATCAGTGAACCGAGCACGTAGCCGAGCAGCGGCGAGATGAAGATGAAAGCCACCGTCTTGACAATGCCGCTGGCCACCAGCGCGTCGACGCCCGACTTGGCCATCACCGCGCCGACGATGCCGCCGATGAGCGCGTGCGAGGAACTGCTGGGAATGCCGTAGTACCAGGTGATCACGTTCCAGGTGATGGCGCCGATCAGCGCACCGAAGATCACGTGGGTGTCGACCACCCCGGGGTCGGCAATGCCCTTGCCGATGGTGGCCGCCACGCTCAGGTGGAAGACGAAGATCGCGAAGACGTTGAAGAAGGCGGCAAATATCACGGCCTGGCCGGGCCGCAGCACGCCGGTGGAGACGACGGTGGCAATCGAGTTGGCCGCGTCGTGAAAGCCGTTCATGAAGTCGAACAGGATGGCGAGAGCCACCAGGACGACGACGACCCATAGGGCAATTGGTACTGTTTCCATGCTCAGAAGGGAAAGCGCTGTGCCTTCAGTGAATGTGCGGCGTGGCCGGAGGGCACGATCTCAGGAGTTTTCCAGGATCACGCCTTCGATCAGGTTGGCCACGTCCTCGCAGCGGTCGGTCACGGTCTCCAGCAGCTCGTAGATGGCCTTGAGCTTGATGACCTCGCGCACGTCGGGCTCCTCGCGAAACAGCTTGCTGACGGCCGAGCGCAGCACGCGGTCGGCGTCGTCCTCCAGGTGGTCGATCTCCTCGCACAGCTTGAGCGCGCGCTCGGCCGCCGGGGCTTCGGCAATGCGCGCGAGCTGGCCCACCGCGTCGGCCACGCACTGGCAGCATTTGAGGCTGAGCTCGGCCAGGCGCGCGACCTCGGGCGTCAGGTGCTGCAGGTCGTACAGCGCCATGGTCTCGGCCGCGTCCTGCAGCAGGTCGACCACGTCGTCCATCGTGTTGATCAGCGAGTGGATCTGCTCGCGGTCGATCGGCGTGATGAAGGTCTGGTGCAGCATGCGGTTGACCTCATGCGTGACCTTGTCGGCCTCGCGCTCGGCCCGGTCGATCTCACGCGTGTACTTCTCGCGCGAGTCCAGGTCGCCGTAATGCTCCACCAGGTGCGAGAAGGCCTTGGCGGCCTCGACGATGCGCAGCCCGTGCTGGTTGAACATCTCGAAAAAATTGCCCTCGCGGGGCAACAGCTTTCCAAACAACATGCGCTCTCCTGGTGGGATGGTGCGACGGCGGCTAGACGGAAACAACGAAACGCGCAGGGTATGGCGCATCCACGAAAACCCGGATTCTAACGACCTGCCTTACCCCCCTCGGAAAATGAAAAAAACCGCACCCACCAGGCACAGCCCGGCCCACAGGTAGTCCCACTTGAGCGGCTGATCCATGTACAGCACGGCAAACGGCACGAACACGCTCAAGGTGATCACTTCCTGCAATATCTTGAGCTGCCCCAGGCTGAACACCGTGAAGCCGATGCGATTGGCAGGCACCTGCAGCAGGTACTCGAACAGCGCGATGCCCCAGCTCAGCAGCGCGGCCACGTACCAGGGAGCGCTAGCAAGGTTTTTCAGATGACCGTACCAGGCGAAGGTCATGAAGACGTTGCTGGCGACGAGCAGGGCGACAGTCTGCAGTGGAATGGGCAGCGAGGACGGCATGGTGGCGCATTGTCTGGCAAAACGCTGTCCGCGGCGCGACTGGCGCACCCGCGCGCGCCGTGTCACGATGGCGGCCTTCCCGTATTGAGTTGCCTCCAGCGACGACACCGCCATGCGAATCGAGATTCCCGAACAGAAAAAATGCGTCCACGCCATGACCATTCCCATGCGCTGGGGCGACATGGACGCGATGGGCCACATGAACAACGCGGTGTACTTCCGCTTCATGGAGACCGCGCGCATCGACTGGCTCACCGCGCTGGGCTACGGCGCCAACCCGCAGGGCGAGGGTGTGGTGATCGTCAACGCGTTCTGCAATTTCCTGCACCAGTTCCAATACCCCAGCGACGTGCACGTGCGCACCTTCATCAGCCCGCCGGGGCGCAGCAGCTTTGACACCTGGACCACGATGGAGCGCGCGGATCGCCCCGGCGTGCTGCACTCCACGGGCGGCGCGACGGTGTGCTGGGTCGACTTCAAGGCGCAGAAATCGGCACCTTTGCCGCAGTCGCTGCGCGACCTGCTCCTGAATGTCCCCGCCCTCTGACTCGACGATCTGCCGACAAAACGGCGCGGGGCGCCCGAAGGCGCCCCGCTATGCCCACCGGTGCCGGGTGGCGCATCAGGCCGATTCGTCGCCCAGGTAGGCCGCGCGTACGCGCGGGTCGGCCAGCAGCTCCTTGCCGCCGCCGGTCATCGTGACCAGGCCGGACTCCATCACGTACCCACGGTCGGCAATCGCCAGCGCGCGGCTGGCGTTCTGCTCGACCAGCACGATGGTCACTCCCAGCGCGTACACGTCGCGCACCACCTCGAAGATCTTGTCGACCATGATCGGCGACAGGCCCATCGACGGCTCGTCGAGCAGCAGCACCTTGGGGCGGCTCATCAGCGCGCGGCCCATGGCCAGCATTTGCTGCTCGCCGCCGCTCATGGTGCCGGCCAGCTGATCCTTGCGCTCGCGCAGGCGCGGGAAAATCGTGAAGATTTTTTCCACGTCGGCGGCAATGCCGTCCTTGTCCGTGCGCGTGTAGGCGCCCATCAAGAGGTTTTCGGTGATGCTCATGCGCGCGAACACGCCGCGGCCCTCGGGCACCATGACCAGACCTTCCTTGACCAGATCCCAGGCGCCGCGCCCCTTGATGCTGCGCCCCAGGTACAGGATGTCGCCGTCGTTCATCCCCAGCGAGCCGGTGATGGCCTTCATCGTCGTCGTCTTGCCGGCGCCGTTGGAGCCGATCAGCGAGACCAGCTCACCCTCATGCACCTCGAAGTCGATGCCCTTGACCGCCTGGATGCCGCCATACGCCACCTTCAGCCCCTGCACCTGCAGCAGGATGTTGTTGGATTTTTCTGCCATGGCTCAATGTCCTCCGGTGCCCAGGTAGGCTTCGATCACTTTTTCGTTCTGCTGCACCTGGGCCGGCGTTCCCTCGGCAATCTGCTTGCCGTAGTCCAGCACCGTCACGCGGTCGCACAGCCCCATCACCAGCTTCACGTCGTGTTCGATCAGCAGGATGGTGCGATTGTCGTTGCGGATGCGGTCGATCAACTCGCGCAGCTGCACTTTCTCGGTCGCGTTCATGCCGGCGGCGGGCTCGTCGAGCGCGATCAGCTGCGGGTCGGTGGCAAGCGCCCGGGCAACCTCCAGGCGGCGCTGGTCGCCGTAGCTGAGCGTGCGCGCCTTGAAGTCGGCATATTTGCCGATACCCACGTAGTCCAGCAACTCTTGGGCGCGCTGGGCAATCTCGGCCTCCTCTTTCTTGAAGGCTGGGGTGCGAAAGATCGCGCCAAACAACCCCGAGTGCGTGCGTATGTGGCGTCCCACCATCACGTTCTCCAGTGCCGTCATGTCGGCAAACAGCCGGATGTTCTGGAAGGTGCGCGCAATGCCGGCCTTGGCCACCAGGTGCACGGCCTTGGGGTGGTAGGGCTTGCCGCCAAGCTCGAAGTTGCCCGTATCGGGCGTGTACAGGCCGGTGATGACGTTGAAGAACGTCGTCTTGCCTGCGCCGTTGGGGCCGATCAGGCCATAGACCTGGCCGCGTTCGATGGTGATGCCGACGCCCGAGAGCGCCTGCAGGCCGCCAAAGCGCTTGGAAATATCGGCAACGCGCAGCACCACGTCTTTTGTTGTCTCTGCCATGGGTGGTTCTCCGTGTGCCGTCAGGACTTGTGCAGCAGGCTCTTGCCGTGCTCGGGCGTCGGCCACAGGCCGCGCGGGCGCAGCAGCATCACGATGATCATGGCCAGGGCGATCAGGAGCTGGCGCATGATGCCCGCGTCCAGCCGCCCGTCGGTCATCTGCTGCAGCGGCCCGGCAACGAAGCGCAGCGCCTCGGGCAGCGCCGACAGCAGCACCGCGCCCACGATCACGCCCGGAATATGGCCGATGCCGCCGAGCACGACCATCGAGACGATCATGATCGACTCCATCAGGCCGAACGACTCGGGCGAGACAAAACCCTGGAAGGCGCTGAACATGGCACCGGCCACGCCGCCGAACGACGCGCCCATGCCAAAGGCCAGCAGCTTCATATTGCGCGTGTTGATGCCCATGGCCTTCGCGGCGATCTCGTCCTCGCGGATCGCCATCCAGGCGCGGCCGATGCGCGAGTCCTGCAGCCGATAGCACACGAAGATGGTGAACAGCACCAGCGCCAGGAACAGGTAGTAGTACATCGTCACGGCCGAGACGCGGTAGCCGAAGAAGTCGTGCGGCCTGGCCAGATCGAAGCCGAAGACCTTGACCGAGTCGATCAGGCTGATGCCCTTGGGACCGTTGGTGATGTTGACCGGCTGGTCCAGGTTGTTCATGAAGATGCGGATGATCTCGCCAAAGCCCAGCGTCACGATGGCCAGGTAGTCGCCGCGCAGCTTGAGCACCGGAATGCCCAGCAGCACGCCAAAAAACGCCGCCAGCGCCAGCGCCAGCGGTATCACCGCCCACAGCGACAGATGCATGCCATTCGGGAAATGCGCGGCGAACCAGGCGAAGTTCTCGGTCAGGTGGGGCGAGGCGAGCAGCCCGAACATGTAGGCGCCGACCGCATAGAACGCGACATAGCCCAGGTCGAGCAGGCCGGCGTAGCCGACCACGATGTTCAGCCCGAGGGCCAGCATCACGTACAGCAGCGACAGGTCGGCGATGCGCACCCAGGCGTTGCCGAAGTACTGCAGGATGTGCGGCAGCACCAGCAGCACGACGGCGCCCAGGATCCACTGGAGTTTCTTGCTTTGCATAATGGTCTCTCCTCAGGCGCGGTCGGCCACGCGCTCGCCCAGCAGGCCCGAGGGGCGCAGCGTCAGCACGATGATGAGCACGAGGAACGCGAAGATGTCCGAGTACTGGCTGCCCAGCACCCCGCCGGTGAGCGCGCCCAGGTAGCCCGATCCGATCGACTCGATCAGCCCCAGCAACACGCCGCCGACCACGGCGCCGGCCAGGTTGCCGATGCCGCCGAACACCGCCGCGGTGAAGGCCTTCAGGCCCGGCAGAAAGCCCATGTAGTGCTGCGCCGTGCCGTAGTTGGACGCCAGCATCACGCCTGCAATGGCCGCCAGGATGGCGCCGATCACGAAGGTGGCCGAGATCACCATGTCGGGCTTGACGCCCATCAGCGCGGCCACGCGCGGGTTCTCGGCCGTGGCGCGCATCGCACGGCCCAGCCGGGTATAGCCCACCAGGTAGACCATGGACAGCAGCGAAACGACTGTGACCACCAGGATCACGATCTGCGTGGTCGTGATCACCGCGTTGCCGATCGCGTGGGGCTCCATCGGCAGCAGCGTGGGATAGGCCTTGACCGTGGGCTTCCAGATGATCATCGCAATCGTCTGCAGCAGCAGCGACATGCCGATGGCGGTGATCAAAGGCGCCAGGCGCGGGCTGTTCCTCAGCCGCTTGTAGGCCACTTTCTCGATGAAGAAGTTGAGCACCGCCGCCACCACGCAGGCAATCAGCGTGGCGATCAAAAGCACCAGCCAGCCCGGCGCGTCGGGCATGGACTCCTGCATCAGGCCGATGATGCTCCAACTGGTCAGCGCACCGACCATGAGCACCTCGCCGTGCGCGAAGTTGATGAGCTGGATGATGCCGTACACCATGGTGTAGCCCAGTGCGATCAGGGCGTACACGCTGCCCAGAACCAGACCATTGATGATCTGTTGCAGCAAGATGTCCATAAACCAAGTCCTTTGTTGTGACATAAGGTGCGCCGCGGCAGCCGGCACCGGGTGGATCGCACGCGCGGGCCTGCATCGAAAAAACCCGCCAGGCACGGGGTCTGCGCGGGTTCGGCACGGAAATTCTGTCACGGGAAGTACGGCCTTCCCGAACCACGATGGCCGGGGTTTTCCCTTGCTGCCCCAGGCAATCTACGGGTAATTGCGCCCTGCCCTGCCCCGGTTCGCTGCTGCACCCATACAACACTGGCGGGCACTGGCACGCCGCCGCAGCGGGGACGGCGCAGCACCCACAGTCCCGAGAACGTGTCCAACAAAGGCGCGCTGCCGCAAACCAATCAGGACGAGGCCTCCCGGCCGGCCATTTGCAGCAGCCAGCGCGAAAAATCGCCCAGCATCGGCGCTCCCTGCTGTGCCGGATGGACGAGGTAGTAGGCACGCCCACTGTGCAGCGTCTGGTTGCAGGCGGCCACCAGCGCGCCCTGCGCCAGTTCGACCTCGATCAGCATCGGCGGGATCAGCGCCACGCCCATGCCCTGCTGCGCCGCGATGGCCAGCATGGAGAACAGCTCGTAGCGCGGCCCGTCCAGCGCCAGCGGCGCCGCCACGTCCACCGCGTCGAACCACTGGCGCCAGGCGTGCGGGCGCGTGCTTTGCTGCAGCAGCGGCAGCTCCGCCAGCTGCTGCGGCTGCACGGTCGCATACGCCCGCCCGCGCCCGCGCGGCGCCGCGGCTTCAAGCAGCTGCGGGCTGCACACCGGCAGCACCTGCTCGTCCATCAGCCACAGCGCCTGCGTGCCCGGCCAGTTGGCCACCTGCTCGGGCGTGCCGGCGTACAGCGCGGCGTCAAAACGCGTGTCGGCAAACAGAAAAGGACGGGTGCGCGTGTCGATGTGCACCACGATCTCGGGGTGGGCGCGCGCCAGCAGCGGCAGGCGCGGCAGCAGCCAGCGCGTGGCAAACGTGGGCACCGCCGCCAGCGACAGCGCCCCGCCATGGCCCTGGTGCGCCATCAGATCCAGCGTGTCGCGCTCCAGCCCCTGCAGCCAGCGCCCCACCAGGCGGGCGTAGTGGGCGCCGGCCACCGTCAGCTGCACGCCGTGGCGGGTACGGCGAAACAGCGCCACGCCCAGCATGTCTTCGAGCGCCAGGATCTGGCGCGAGACCGCGCTTTGCGTCAGCGCCAGCTCCTGCGCCGCGCGGGTATAGCTCTCGTGGCGGGCGGCGGCCTCAAAACAGGCCAGTGCCTGGGTCGATGGAATATGGCGGCGCATGGACAATTCGCAATGGATGGCTCGGGCGGTTCAACAGTGCACGCAGTATTTCATATATTTCATTTTTGAATATCTGCATGCAAACTCATCGCTTGCTTACAGAATACGTCACCGCATACCATTGCAGGACAACGGCATTGGATGCATTTTGCGCATGTATTGCCATTCTTGAACTTATTTCTTTTTGACGGAGACATACCATGGCACGCAGCGCCTTTCAGTGGAACGACCCCTTTTTGCTTGACCAGCAGCTGACCGAAGACGAGCGCGCAGTGCGCGACGCGGCCGCCGCCTACTGCCAGGATCAGCTGGCGCCGCGCGTGCAGGACATGTTCCGCCACGAAAAAACCGACGCCGGCATCTTCCGCGAGATGGGCGAGCTGGGCCTGCTCGGCCCGACCATCCCCACCGAATATGGCGGCGCCGGACTGAACTACGTCAGCTACGGCCTGGTGGCGCGCGAGATCGAGCGCGTGGACTCGGGCTACCGCTCGATGGCCAGCGTGCAGTCGTCGCTCGTCATGGTGCCGATCAACACCTTCGGCACCGAGGCGCAAAAGCAGAAATACCTGCCCAAGCTGGCCAGCGGCGAATACATCGGCTGCTTCGGCCTGACCGAACCCGACCACGGCTCCGACCCCGGCAGCATGATCACCCGCGCGCACAAGGTGGCCGGTGGCTACAAGCTCAGCGGCGCCAAGATGTGGATCACCAACAGCCCGATCGCCGACGTCTTCGTCGTCTGGGCCAAAGAGGTGAGCGAGGGCGGTGCGGTCGGCCCCATCCGCGGCTTCATCCTGGACAAGGGCATGAAGGGCCTGACGGCACCGGCCATCCACGGCAAGGTCGGCCTGCGCGCCAGCATCACCGGCGAGATCGTGATGGACGAGGTTTTCGTCCCGGAAGAAAACGCCTTCCCCGAGGTGCAAGGCCTCAAGGGCCCGTTCACCTGCCTGAACAGTGCGCGCTTCGGCATCGCCTGGGGCGCCATGGGCGCGGCCGAGTTCTGCTGGCACACCGCACGCCAGTACACGCTCGAGCGCAAGCAGTTCGGCCGCCCGCTGGCAGCCAACCAGCTGATCCAGAAGAAGCTGGCCGACATGCAGACCGAGATCACGCTGGGCCTGCAGGCGGCGCTGCGCGTGGGCCGCATGAAGGACGAGGGCCAGAACGTGGTCGAGATCACCTCGCTGATCAAGCGCAACAACTGCGGCAAGGCACTCGACATCGCCCGCCTGGCGCGCGACATGATGGGCGGCAACGGCATCAGTGACGAATTCGGCGTCGCGCGCCACCTGGTCAACCTGGAGGTCGTGAACACCTACGAAGGCACGCACGACGTGCACGCTCTCATCCTGGGGCGCGCACAGACCGGGATTGCTGCGTTTGCCAACTGACCCGCTGCGGCAACGCCTGACGCCGCGGCGTCCACGGCGAGCCGGCCACTACGCTGGCTCGTCGTGTTTCTGCATGCCCCCCGCCATCTCCAGCAGGTAGTCAATACAGGTGCGCACCGCGCGCGTCTGGTGGCGGTTGGGCAGGTAGAGCAAATACATGTGCGTGCCGAAGATGCTCAGCCGGTATTCCTGCAGCGTCTGCAGCACGGCGCCGCTGGCAAGCTCCCGCTGCATCACGTAGTCGGGCACCAGGCCCACGCCCAGGCCGGCCAGGATGCCCTGGCGCAGAAAGGGAAAGTGCTCGGAGATCAGCGTCGGCTCCAATAGCACCTCCTGGCGCTCCTCTCCCTGGTAGGCGGCCAGGCGCAGCTGGCGCCCGGTCACGCCGGCGGTGATCACCGGGCTGTTGCGCAGCTCGTAGAGCGTGGTGGGCAGGCCGTGCTGCGCGACGTAGTCGCGCGAGGCACAGGCCACGTAGTGCACCGGCCCCAGGCTGCGCGCGATGACCGACAGCGGCGGCTCGGAGATCACGCGGATGGCGATGTCGACCTCGTCGCGCAGGTGGTCGGCGCGGTTCTCGAACAGCACGTCGAGCACGATGCCCGGGTACAGGCGCTTGAAGTCGATCAGCCAGTCGCTCATCACCAGTTCGCCGTAGCCGCTGGGCACGCTGATGCCCACCCGCCCCTGCAGGCCCTGGCCCAGGTCGGCCACGGTCTCGCGCGCGGCGGCCATTTCGTTCTGGATGGCGCGGCCATGCTCGGCCAGGCGCAGGCCGACCTCGGTCGGCTCCATGTGGCGCGTGCTGCGCTTGAACAGCTGCGCGCCCACCGATTTCTCCAGCTGCGTCAGGTGGTAGCTGACGTTGGCGCGCGTCATCTTGAGCTTGCGCGCCGCCTGGCTCAAGTTACCGGCGTCGATGATCTCGACGAGCAAGGTCAGGGTTTGCAGATCCATGTCAAATTTTATTTGACAGTTTGTCAATGACTGATGGGATTGTACAAATTCATTATCTGCGCAAAATAAATACTTTCTCAATACTTGGAGACACAGCGATGAGCGAACAGGCCGCCCCGGTTCAGACCCGCCTCGATGGCGAGGTGCTGGTCGTGACCATCAACAATCCCCCGGTCAATGCCCTGGGCCAGGCGGTGCGCGCCGGCCTGCTGGCCGCCGTCGAGCAGCTGGAGCAAACCGCCGCGGCGCGCGCCATGCTCGTCGTGGGCGCGGGGCGGGCCTTCATCGCCGGTGCCGACATCCGCGAGTTCGGCAAGCCGCCGCAGGCGCCGGCGCTGCCCGACACAATCAACCGCATGGAAGCCAGCGGCAAGCTGGTGGTTGCCGCCATCCACGGCGCGGCACTGGGCGGCGGCCTGGAGGTGGCCATGGCCACGCATTACCGCCTGGCCCTGCCCGGCGCCAAGCTGGGCCTGCCCGAGGTCAACCTGGGCCTGCTGCCCGGCGCCGGCGGCACGCAGCGCAGCCCGCGCCTGATGGGCGCGCTGCCCGCAGCCGAGCTGATGCTCAGTGGCAAGCACCTGTCGGCCAAGGCAGCGCTGGCTGCCGGCCTGGTGGACAAGCTGGTCGACGGCGACGACCCCACGGCCGCCGGCCTGGCCTATGCGCGCGAGCTGCTGGCCGCCGGCACCGGCCCGCGGCGCACCAGCGAGCTGCCCGTGCCCGGTGACAGGAACGACGCTCTTGCCGCGCTGGATAAGCTGGCGCAGGACAGCGCCAAGAAGACGCGCGGCCTGTTCTCGCCGGCCAAGATCATCGAGTGCGTGCGTGTTGCAGTGCAGACGCCGTTTGCCGAAGGAGCGAAGCGCGAGCGCGAGCTGTTCCTCGAATGCCTGAACAGCCCGCAGCGCGCCGGCCTGGTACATGCCTTCTTCGCCGAGCGCGAGACCGCCAAGATTCCCGAGGCCAAGGCCGCCCAGCCGCGCCACTTTGCCAAGCTGGCCATCATCGGCGGCGGCACCATGGGCGCCGGCATCACCGTGTCGGCACTGGACGCCGGCCTGTCGGTGGTGATGATCGAGCGCGATGCCGAGTCGATCGCGCGCGGCCGCAAGAACGTGGAGAAGGTCTACGACGGCCTGATCGCCAAGGGCCGCATGACGCCCGAGGCCAAGACCGCCACCATGGCGCGCTATACGCCATCGACGAGCTATGACGACATCAAGGACGTCGACATGGTGATCGAAGCGGTGTTCGAGGACATCGAGGTCAAGAAGGCCGTGTTCAAGGAGCTCGACCGCGTGTGCAAGAGCGGCGCGGTGCTTGCCACCAACACCTCCTACCTGGACATCGACGCCATCGCCGCCGTGACCAGCCGCCCGCAGGACGTGATCGGTCTGCATTTCTTCAGCCCGGCCAACATCATGCGGCTGCTGGAGATCGTCGTGCCCGCCAAGGTGGCGCCCGACGTGGTGGTCACCGCGTTCGAGCTGGCCAAGCGCATGAAGAAGGTGCCGGTGCGCGCCGGCGTGTGCGACGGCTTCATCGGCAACCGCATCCTGTCGGTCTACCGCGAGGCGGCCAACCATGTGCTCGAAGACGGCGCCAGCCCCTACGAGATCGATGCGGCGGTGCGCGAGTTCGGCTATCCCATGGGGCCGTTCCAGGTGTCGGATCTGGCCGGCGGCGACATCGGCTGGGCCACGCGCAAGCGCAAGGCCGCCACGCGCGACCCCAAGGCGCGCTACGTGGAGATCGCCGACCGCATCGCCGAGCGCGGCTGGTACGGCCAGAAGACCGGCCGCGGCTGGTACCTCTACCCCGAGGGCGCGCGCGTGGGCCAGCAAGACCCCGAGGTGCTGGCCATCGTCGATGCCGAGCGCCAGAAGAAAGGCATCACGCCGCGCGCCTTCACGCACGAGGAAATCATGCGCCGCTACATGGCGGCCATGGTCAACGAGGGTGCCCGCGTGCTCGAAGAAGGCATTGCGCTGCGCCCGCTCGACATCGACGTGACCTTTCTGTTCGGCTACGGCTTCCCGCGCTGGCGCGGCGGCCCGATGCAATGGGCCGACATGCAGGGGCTGGACAAGGTGCTGGCCGACATCGAGGAGTTCGCCAAGGAAGACGCGCAGTTCTGGCAGCCCGCCGCCCTGCTCAAGAAGCTGGTGGCCGAGGGCAGGAACTTCGCCAGCCTGAACCAGCGCTGACCTCTCCTCCCCCCTTTGGGGGAGGGAGAAAAACCGCCCGCCCACACTGCACAAGCAGCCACCAATTCGATAGAAAAACATTCCCAAGGAGCATCTCATGCGCGAAGCCGTCATCGTTTCCACCGCCCGCACGCCGCTGGCCAAGTCCCACCGCGGCGAATTCAACATCACGCCCGGCGCCCAGCTGGGCGCGTTCTCGGTGCAGGCCGCGGTCGAGCGCGCCGGCATCGAGCCCGGCCTGATCGAAGACCTGATCTGGGGCTGCGGCTACCCCGAGGGCACGACCGGCCGCAACATCGGCCGCCAGACCGCATTGCGCGCCGGCCTGCCGGTAAGCGTGGGTGGCACCGTCATCAACCGCTATTGCTCCTCGGGCCTGCAGGCGATTGCCGTGGCGGCAGGGCGCATCGTGCTGGAGGGCGTGCCGGCCATGATCGCCGGCGGCGTGGAGAGCATCTCGCTGCTGCGCTCGAACAACACCAACCCGGCCGACGCCGACCCCTGGCTGGTCGAGCACAAGCCCGCGCTGTTCATGGCCATGATCGACACGGCCGACATCGTGGCCCAGCGCTATGGCATCAGCCGCGAGGACCAGGACGCCTTCTCGCTGCAAAGCCAGCAGCGCACCGCAGCGGCCCAGGCCGCCGGCGTGTTCGACAACGAGATCGTGCCCTGCGCCACCACCATGGCCGAGAAGAACAAGGAAACCGGCGAGGTGACGCAGCGCGAAGTGGTCGCCACGCGCGACAACTGCAACCGCCCCACGACCACGCTCGAAGGCCTGGCCAAGCTCGAGCCGGTCAAGGGCACGGGCAAGTTCGTCACCGCCGGCAACGCCTCGCAGCTGTCCGACGGCTCCGCCGCCTGCGTGCTGATGGAGGCCAAGGAGGCCGAGAAGCGCGGCCTGCAGCCCCTGGGCGCCTTCCGCGGCTTTGCCATTGGCGGCTGCGAGCCCGACGAGATGGGCATTGGCCCGGTGTTCGCCGTGCCGCGCCTGCTGGAGCGCGCCGGCCTGAAGGTCGATGACATCGACCTGTGGGAATTGAACGAGGCCTTTGCCTCGCAAGCCCTGTACTGCCAGCGCAAGCTCGGCATTCCCAACGAGCGCCTCAACGTCAACGGCGGCGCCATCTCCATCGGCCACCCCTTCGGCATGACGGGTGCGCGCCTCACGGGCCACATCCTGCTCGAAGGCCAGCGCCGCAAGGCGCGCGGCGAGAAGGTCAAGTGGGGCGTGGTCACGATGTGCATTGGCGGCGGCATGGGCGCGGCCGGTCTGTTCGAAATTTTCTGAAAGAGCACCACCATGGATCTGCAATTCACCCCCGAAGAAGAGGCGTTCCGCGCCGAGGTGCGCGCATTCCTCAAGGACAACCTGCCACCAGCATTGGCCGCCAAGGTCAAGGCCGGCCAGCGCCTGACGCGCGCCGACCAGGACGGCTGGCATGCCATCCTCAACAAAAAGGGCTGGCTGGCCTACCACTGGCCCAGGGAGCATGGCGGCACCGGCTGGACGCCGATCCAGAAGTTCATCTTCGACGACGAGTGCGCCATGGCCGGCGGCCCGCGCCTGGTGCCGTTCGGCCTGTCCATGCTGGGCCCGGTGCTGATCAAGTTCGGCAACGACGCGCAGAAAAAACACTGGCTGCCGCGCATCCTCAATGGCGACGACTGGTGGTGCCAGGGCTATTCCGAGCCCGGCGCGGGCTCGGACCTGGCCAGCCTCAAGACCACGGCCGTGCGCGAGGGCGACCACTACGTCGTCAACGGCCAGAAAACCTGGACCACCCAGGGCCAGCACGCCAACATGATGTTCTGCCTGGTGCGCACCAACAAGGACGTCAAGGCCCAGTCGGGCATCAGCTTCGTGCTCATCGACATGAACCAGCCCGGCGTGGAGGTGCGCCCCATCCGCACGCTGGACGGCGACGCCGAGGTCAACGAAGTGTTCCTGACCGACGTGAAGGTGCCGCTCGAGAATCTGGTGGGCGAGGAGAACAAGGGCTGGACCTATGCCAAGTACCTGCTGACCTATGAGCGCACGGGCATTGCCGGCGTGGGCTTCTCGATGGCGGCGCTGGAAAAGCTCAAGCTCATCGCCAGCCGCGTGCAGCGCAATGGCAAGCCCTTGGCGCAGGATCCGCAGTTCGCCACGCGCATGGCGCAGGTCGAGATCGACCTGAACAACATGGCCACGACCAACCTGCGCGTACTCGCGTCGGTGCAGGGCGGCGGCGTGCCGGGGGCCGAGAGCTCCATGCTCAAGATCCGCGGCACCGTCATCCGCCAGGAGCTGCTGTCGCTGATCCGCCGCGCCATGGGGCCGTATGCGCTGCCCTATATCGAGGAGGCGCAGTTCGCCGAATACGCCGAGCCGCCCGTAGGCCCCAAGGAGGCCGCGACGGCCGCTGCCGCCTACTTCAACTACCGCAAGCTGTCGATCTTCGGCGGCTCCAACGAAATCCAGCGCAACATCATCAGCAAGATGATCCTGGGGCTGTGAGGGGATCGCCATGAACTTTGAACACAACGAAGACCGCCGCATGCTGGCGGACGCGCTGGGCCGCTACCTGAGCGAGCAGTACCCGGCGGAATACCGCAACCAGGCGGCCTATGGCGCCACCGGCTACAGCGCCGAGACCTACGCCAAGCTGGCCGAGATCGGCGCCATTGGCGCACTGTTCAAGGAAGCCGACGGCGGCTTTGGCGGCGCCGGCCCCGACATCGCCCTCGTCTTCGAGACCCTGGGCAACCACCTGGTGACCGGGCCCCTGCTGGGCGCGCTGCTCGTCGGCCGCGCCCTGACCGAAGCCGGCAGCGACGCGCAGAAGGCGCGGCTCGAAGACATCGTCGCCGGCACCGCGATCGCCGCGCTGGCGCATGACGAGCCCGACAACCACTATGAGCTGAACCGCGTCGCCACCGCTGCCAGGAAGAGCGGCGATGGCTGGGTGCTGAATGGCGCCAAGGCCGTGGTGCTTTTCGGCGATCAGGCGCAGTTGCTCCTGGTCAGCGCGCGCACCGCTGGCGCCGTGGGCGACGAGGCCGGCATCTCGCTGTTCCTGGTGCCGGGCGACGCCGCGGGCATCAGCGCGCGCGGCTATGGCCGCATCGACGGCGGCCACGCGGCCGAGCTGGTGCTGACCAACGTACAGGTGGGCGCCGACGCACTGCTGGGCGCGGAGGGCGCAGGCCACGCGCTGCTGGAGCGCGTGGTGGGCTTTGGCCTGCTGGCGCTGGCGGCCGAAAGCCTGGGCGCCATGGACAAGGCCAAGGGCGACACGCTGGAATACCTGCGCACGCGCAAGCAGTTCGGCGTGCCGATCGGCAGCTTCCAGGCCCTGCAGCACCGCATGGCCGACATGCTGCTGGAGGTGGAGCAGGCGCGCTCGGCCGTGATCAACGCCGCCGCAGCGATCGACGAGACCGACCGCGTGGCGCGCGAGAAGGCCTTGAGCGCCGCCAAGTACAGCGTCGGCAAGATAGGCACGCTGATCGCCGAGGAGGCCATCCAGATGCACGGCGGCATCGGCGTGACCTGGGAGCTGCCGCTGGCGCACTACGCCAAGCGCCTGGTGATGATCGACCACCAGCTCGGCGACATGGACCACCACCTGGCGCGCTGGATGGCTCTGTAACACCTTCCCCCTCTGGGGGAAGGTGGGGATGGGGGCTGCACGCATGACGCGCAACACCTGGCGGCATGACCGCCGCTGGCCTCCACCCCAGCCCTCCCCCAAAGGGGGAGGGGGCAA
Source organism: Comamonadaceae bacterium CD01 (assembly GCA_002894305.1). GTDB lineage: Bacteria > Pseudomonadota > Gammaproteobacteria > Burkholderiales > Burkholderiaceae_C > Comamonas_C > Comamonas_C faecalis. The sequence goes on along the minus strand of PGEI01000046.1, from coordinate 5,973 downwards.
GACAACTATCGGCCCCGCCTGGCCTAGGAGACATGGATGACCCCTGATCATTTGCTCACGCGTCGCGAAGGCGCCGTGCTCGTGCTGTCCAACAACAACCCTGCGGCGCGCAACGCGCTCACGCCTGGCTTCTACACCGGCCTGACCGAGGCGCTGCACGCGGCCGCGGGCGACGCCAGCGTCGGCGCCATCGTGGTCACCGGCGAGGGCGGGCACTTCTGCGCCGGCGGCGACCTGCGCCAGCTCATCCACCGGCGCGAGCTGCCCATAGGCGAGCGGCGCCAGCGCCTGGAGCTGCTGCACAACCTGGTGCGCGCGCTGCGCGACTGCCCCAAGCCCGTGATCATGGCGGTGGAGGGCGCGGCCGCCGGTGCCGGCCTGTCGCTGGCGCTGGCCGGCGACATGCTGGTGGCGGCGAAGAACGCGCAGTTCTCGGTGGCCTACGTCAAGGTGGGCCTCACGCCCGACGGCGGCGCCACGGCGCTGCTGTCCGAATTCGTCTCGCGCCAGGTCTTGACCGAGCTGTGCCTGACCGGCGAACGCGTGAGCGGCGAGCGCATGCACCAACTGGGCGTGGTGAACCGCCTCGTCGAGCCCGGCCAGGCGCTGGCCGCGGCGCTGGCGCTGGCGCAGCAGGTGGCCGCCGGCCCCGAGCTGGCCACCGCGCGCATCAAGCACCTGTGCCGCGTGGCGCCGCGCAACACGCTGGAGCAGCAGCTGGAGCTGGAGGCGCTGTACATGCCGCTGTCGCAAGAGACCGAGGAGTCGCGCGAGGGCATCAACGCCTTCCTGGAAAAGCGCGCGCCCGATTTTGCCAAGCTGCGCAGCAGCAAGCCGGGCTGAGCGCCGGTGCGCCTTGCATAAGGAGGGATGGACGTATGAGCCGATCCATTGAAGACGCGCGACGGGTTCTGGACGCGCAGCCGTTCAGTCGCCTGGTCCGGGCAGAAATGACGCAGTACACGACGCAGGTGGTGGAGCTGCGTGTGCCCATCACCGAACAGATCCAGCAGCAACACGGCTTTGTGCATGGCGGTGTGGTCTCGTACCTGGCGGATAACGCGCTCACCTTTGCAGGAGGCATGGCACTGGGGCCTGGTGTGGTGACCTCGGAATACAAGATCAACTATGTGCGTCCCGCCGTCGGCGATTGGCTTGTCGTACGCGCCACGGCGGTGCATGCAGGCCGTACACAGGCTGTCTGCCGTTGCGATGTCTATGTGCTCGCTGGCGGCACTGAAAAGCTGTGCGCTGTCGCACAGGGAACGATTGCCCTGATGGGCGCGAAGAAAACCGACTGACTTGAGCAACAAAGGAATGCGAGCCATGGCATCGACCCATCCGTCCGACCAAGACTTACCCCTGCAAGGCGTGCGCGTGCTGGATCTCTCGCGCGTGTTTGCCGGCCCCATGTGCGCCATGGTGCTGGCCGATTTCGGCGCCGAGGTGATCAAGGTCGAGCACCCCGGTCGCGGCGACGACACGCGCGACTGGGGACTGCGCATCGGCAAGACCGAGACCACCTACTACAACAGCATGAACCGCAACAAGCGGTCCATCACCATCGACCTGCAAAGCGCCGAGGGCAACAAGATCGTCCACGAGCTGGTGCCGCAGTGCGACGTGGTGATCCACAACTTCAAGACCGGCGGCGCCGAGAAGCTGGGCCTGGGCTACGAGCAGCTCAAGGCGCTCAAGCCCGACTTGATCTACTGCGCCGTGGCCGGCTACGACGTGAGCGGCCCCGAGGCCAGGCGCCCCGGCTACGACCTGGTGATCCAGGCCGAGGCGGGCCTGATGGCGCTCAACGGCGAGGCGGGCACCCCACCACTCAAGTTCGGCGTGGCCGTAGTCGACCTGATGACCGGCATGTACGCGGCCCAGGCCATCCTGGCCGCCTTGTTCCAGCGCGATCGCAAGGGCGCCGGCAAGCTGATCGAGATGGCGCTGTACGACTGCGGCCTGATGATCACGGGCTACTACGGCCTGGACGCGCTCAAGCTCGGCCACGACCCCGAGCGCTACGGCAACGCCCATCCCTCCATCGTGCCCTACGGCATGTTCCAGGCCTCGGACGGCCCGCTCATCATTGCCGTGGGCAACAACGCCCAGTTCGAGAAATTTTGCCGCCAGGTCATCATGCGCCCCGACATCGTCGAAGACCCGCGCTACGCCACCAACGTGGAGCGGGCAAAAAACCGCCTGGAGCTGGGCCCGATGCTCAAGGAGCTGATCCACACCTTCCCGCGCGACCTGCTGCTCGAGCGCCTCACCGCCGCCGGCATCCCCTGCGGACGCGTCGCCGGCCTGCACGAGGCCCTGACCAGCGAGCGCACGCAGCGCGGCCGCCTGGTGCAGGACATGCCCCACCCCGTCGCCGGCACCACGCCGGTGTTCGCCCCGCCCTACCGCCTGGACGGCCAGCGCCTGCCCATCCGCATGGCCCCGCCCACGCTGGGCGAAGGCACGCGCGAGGTGCTTACGCGCCTGCTGTCCCTGAGCGACGAGCAACTGCAGGCCCTGCAGGCGCAAGGCGTGCTGACGCTGCCTGGCCAGGGCTGAAGCCCCATCCAATTTCATGGCTCCAGGCGCTGCAGCACTCAGCGTCCGAGGCACTTTCAAGGAAATCCGAATGACTCGAACACAACAACCAAAAATTGGGCGCCGTGCATTGTTGCAAGGTGCAATGGCCCTGGGTGGGACAAGCTGGCTGGGAAGCGCTGCAGCGCAAACGGGCAAGCCCTGGCCGAGCAAGCCAATCCGGCTGGTGGTGCCTTTCAATGCCGGAGGCGCGACCGATCTCGTCGCGCGCACGATCGGCGAGTCACTATCGCAGCGCGTCGGACAGCCAGTGATCATCGAGAACAAGGGCGGTGCCTCAGGCATTCTGGGCACCGACACGGTCGCCAGAGCGCCTGCGGATGGATATACCCTGCTGTTATCCCTGAGCACATCGATGCTCATCAATCAGTTCCTCTACACCAAGCTGCCCTACAACCCGCAAAAAGACTTGTCGCTGATCAGCCAGATCGCGGCGGCGCCGGTCACATTGGTCGTGCACCCCTCCGTGCCGGCGAACAACATGAAGGAATTGCTGGCCTGGCTCAAGGCCAACAAGGGCAAGGCTTCCTATGGTTCATGGGGCGTCGGCTCCTACGCGCACCTGGCCGGCGCTTACATGAGCAAGTCCACGGAGTCCGACATGGTGCATTCCGCCTACAAAGGCGAGGCGCCCATGATTCAGGATCTGCTGGGCGAGCAAATCCAGTTGTGTTTCTCCAGTGCCCAGAACACCAAGGCATTCATCGATAACGGGCGCCTGAAAGCCATTGGCGTCACGGGCACGCAGCGCATGGACATCCTGCCCAATGTGCCCAGCATCCATGAGCAAGGGGTGCAAGACGAGGCATACGCCATTTTTGGATGGGTTGCCTTGGGTGCCCCTGCCGGACTCCCGCAGTCCATCGTCGACCAGCTCTATGGCCATCTGCGCGAAATCGCCAAAGACCCAAAGGTGATCGAGCGCATCCAGGGCGCAGGCTTCTCGACGATGATGAACAGCCCGCAAGAATTCCAGCAAAACTACCAGCGCGACCTGCCCGTGTGGAAGAAACTGGTCGAGGATGCCGGTGCTCGCCTTGATTGACACACCGAGCCATGCTGTGAAAAGAAGTGGCGTCCGCTGGCCATGAGCAACGGACAAGCCGCAAGCCTGAGAGGCACCGCGCCAACCACTTGATGGGTAATGGTTTGATGCCTTTATCGTGCAATGACCACCGTCCCACACCATTGCGGCGCAGCCCGGCATCCAGAGGCCGGGGCACTCGATCCCGGCCTGCGCCGGGATGACGGGCGCCATTTCCACGAAGTGACGAATGTCTGTTTTTATGGCGATGCAATCGCCATGTCCGTTAGTTTGAAGGAGTCGATATGAAACACCCTGCCATCACTCGCCGCACCGCGCTGGCCCTGGCTGCCGCGCCGCTGCTGGCCGGCCTGGGCGGCACCGCACTGGCCCAAGGCGCCTGGCCGGCAAAAGTCATCCGGCTGGTCGTGCCCTTTCCGGCCGGCGGCCCCACCGACACGGCCTCGCGCATCGTCGGCCAGCAGTTGGGCGAGCGCCTGAAGCAGACCGTCATTGTCGACAACCGCCCCGGCGCCTCGGGCTCCATCGCAGCGGCCCAGGTGGCCAAGAGCGCGCCCGACGGCTACACGCTGGTCATGCTGGCCACGCCCACGCTGCTGGCGCCGCACCTGTACCGCAAGACGGGCTACGACACGGTGAAGGACTTCACGCCGGTGGCCACGGTGTATGACCTGCCCATCGTCATCGTCGTCAACCCAAAATTGCTGCCCGACGTGACCGACCTCAACGGCCTGATCGCCTACGCCAAGGCGCAGAAGACACCGCTGAACTACACCAGCTCGGGCGCCGGCAGCTTTGGCCACCTGAGCATGGAGCTGCTGCAGCAAATGGCCGGCTTCGAGATGCAGCACATCCCCTACGGCGGCGGCGTTCCGGCGATCACCGACACCATTGGCGGCCAGGTACCCATCATGTACGCCGACCTGGTGGCGGCACTGCCGCACATCAAGGCGGGCAAGCTGCGCGCGATCGCCATCGGCTCTCCCGAGCGCGTGTCCATGCTGCCCGACGTCAAGACCATTGCCGAGCAGGGCGTCAAGGGCTATGACGCGGTCTCCTGGGGCGGCCTGCTGGCGCCGCTGGGCACGCCCAAGGCCGTCGTCGACCGCATCGCGTCCGAGGTCGAGCAAATCCTGGCCGACAAGGAAATCCAGGACAAGCTGCTGGGCGCTGGCGCCATCGCGCACTTCCAGGGCCCGGCCGAGATGGCCGAGCGCGTGCGCAGCGACTACCAGCGCTGGGGCCAGATCATTCGCGACAAGGGCATTGCACCGGAGTAAGCCACCATGAAAACCCGCATCACCGAACTCTTTGGCATCGAGCGTCCCATCATCCAGGGCGGCATGCACTACGTCGGCTTTGCCGAGCTGGCCGCGGCGGTCTCCAACGCCGGCGGGCTGGGGCTGATCACCGGCCTGACGCAGAAGACGCCCGCGCTGCTGGCCCAGGAAATCGCGCGCTGCCGCGAGCTGACCGACAAGCCTTTCGGCGTGAACCTGACCTTTCTGCCCGCGGTCAACCCGCCGGACTACCCCGGCTATGTGCAGGCCATCATCGACGGCGGCGTCAAGATCGTCGAGACCGCGGGCAACAACCCGCAGAAGTGGCTGCCGGCGCTCAAGGACGCGGGCATCAAGGTCATCCACAAATGCACCTCGGTGCGCCACGCACTCAAGGCGCAGTCGATCGGCTGCGACGCGATCAGCGTCGACGGCTTCGAGTGCGCCGGCCACCCGGGCGAGGACGACGTGCCCAACTTCATCCTGCTGCCGCGCGCGGCCAAGGAGCTGTCCATTCCCTTCGTCGCCTCGGGCGGCATGGCCGACGGGCGCTCACTGGTGGCGGCGCTGGCGCTGGGCGCGGACGGCATCAACATGGGCACGCGATTCATCGCCACGAAAGAGGCGCCGGTGCACCAGAACGTCAAGGACGCCATCGTCGCCGCCAGCGAGCTCGACACGCGCCTGATCATGCGCCCGCTGCGCAACACCGAGCGCGTGCTGCTCAACGACGCCACCCAGCGCGTGATCGAGAAAGAGCGCCAGCTGGGCAACAGCCTCACGTTTGCCGACATCGTCCCCGAGGTCGCCGGCGTCTACCCCCGCGTGATGCAGCAAGGCGACATGGAAGCCGGCGTCTGGTCCTGCGGCATGGTCGCCGGCCTGATCGACGACGTACCCAGCGTGCAGCAGCTGCTCGACCGCATCATGGCCGAGGCCGAGGCACTCATCCGCCAGCGCCTGACCGGCCTGCTCAACTGATTATTTACAAGGAGCCACCATGAAAATCCTCGTCCCCGTCAAACGCGTGGTCGACTACAACGTCAA
>PGEI01000045.1 GCA_002894305.1 Comamonadaceae bacterium CD01 | reverse complement strand
AGCACCAGCCTGCCGGCAGTTGAAAACGGAATTGTTCAGGGCGGACTGGATACCTTCACGGGTTTGTTTGCGCCAAAAATGCACGGCACACCTTGCGTGCCTGCCGTTGATAGCTGCGCATCAGCTGCGTCAGGTGCTCTCTGGGTTCGCCATCCATCAACTCGGCGGGTAGTAGAGGGTCGCGCAGCAGTGCTGCAATCGTGTGGCGTCCCAGCAGCAATGACTCGCGCGTGGCGTCCGCCAGTGGCATCGCTGGCAACCGTCGGGCGCTTTCCTGCAACGAGTCAGCCATGGCACTGTAGCGCTGTGGCAGCTGCAGGCTGTCCCACAGCCGGTCGGCGCGGTTGCGCGCCTGTGCGTCCAGGCCCTCCATGCGCACGACCAGCGCCTGGGGCGCCAACCCCAGGGTGCGCACGCTGGCCTGTTCGGCCTTCACCCCTCCTCGGAGGTTGTCGGGGCGCAGCCACAGGCCGGGAGACAGCGCGGCAAAGCCGCGCAACTGCAAGGCGAGTTGGTGGCGCCGCCAGGTCTTTTGGTTCTGGCGGCGCACGTCGCCGTCGATGACTGCAATCCAGCCTCCCTGCCATGGCAGTTGATGGTGCTGGTGCCGCCACCAGCGATCCACGGCATCGGTCAGCGCGTGGCGGCGGCGTTCGATCACATAGCTTCCCCGTCCACTACGGCTGATCTTGCCTTGGGCCAGGAGACGCGTGAGGGCCACGCGCACCACCTGGGCCTCGATGCCCATCAGCGCACCCGCCCGGCAGATGGCCGCCGCCGAGAGCGTGCCACCGTCGGCCACCAGCAGGTCGAGCACCAGCTCGGGGGCGGTGGGTGCATTGCCAAAAATATTTCCTTGATCTTCCATATTTGAGAAATATTGAAATATTTCCTAGGATTTTGGCATTCCTTACCAACGCCAGGAGACACGATGACCAGTGACGATGTGCTGTTTTCCACCGATGGGCCGCTGTGCCGGATCACGATGAACCGGCCCGACAAGCGCAACGCGGTGCATGGCCCGATGGCCCGCGCGCTGCGCGATGCGTTTGAGCGTTTTGAGGCGGATGAGCAATTGCGGGTGGCCATCCTGCACGGCGGCGGCGGGCATTTCTGCGCCGGTGCCGACCTGGGGGCCGTGGGCGATCCGCAGTTGTGCAATGAGCTCGACCCCGATGGCGGGGGCAGCGGCCCGATGGGGCCGACGCGGATGGCTCTGTCCAAGCCGTTGATCGCGGCCGTGGAGGGTTATGCCGTCGCCGGCGGCCTGGAGCTGGCGCTGCTGGCCGATTTGCGCGTGGCGGCCGAAGACGCCGTTTTCGGTGTGTTCTGCCGCCGCTGGGGCGTGCCCTTGATCGATGGCGGCACGGTGCGCCTTCCTCGGGCCATCGGCATGTCGCGCGCGCTGGATCTGATCCTGACCGGTCGCCCGGTCGACGCCCGGGAGGCGCTGGCCATGGGGCTGGCCAACCGCATCGCGCCTCCTGGCGGCGCGCTGGCCGCGGCCGAGCTCCTGGCGCGCCAGATTGCCGGTTTTCCTCAGCGCTGCATGCTGGCCGACCGCGCTTCGGCCTACGCCCAATGGAGCCTTCCCCTGGCCGATGCCCTGCGCCAGGAGGGCCGCTGGAGCACCCCCATCGTGGCGGCCGAGGGCGTGGGCGGCGCCCGGCGTTTTGCCGAAGGCGCCGGGCGCCACGGCATGTTTGACCGCAGCGAATGAATCAAAGCCCCTTCACTGCCTTGACTTTCCCAACACCAGGAGACGAACCATGACCACCAACGCCGGCGCTGCACGCCAGCCCACCTATCTTGAGCTCATACGCCGGGGCGCCGCCTTGCATGGCGAGCGCGTGGCGATTACCTGCGGTGTGCAGAACCTTACCTTCGACCAGGTGGACGCCCTCAGCAGCCAGCTGGCCCATGCGCTGATGGCGCGGGGCGTGCGCCAGGGCGAGCGCGTCGCGCTACTGCTCAACAACGGCATCTACAGCGTGCCGACCGACTTCGCCTGCGTGAAGGCCGGACTCAACCGCGTGCCGCTCAATGCCCGGCTGTCGCTGGACGAGCACGCGCGCATGCTGCAGGAGACAGGCTGCACCACGCTGGTGTTCGGCGCCGATCTGCAGGAGCGCGCCGCCGCGCTGGCCGCCCGCCTGGGTGGCCTGCAATGCCTGGGGCTGGATGCGCAGGTGCAGGGCGGCGCCGACCTGGTCGCGCTCGCTGCGCAGCAATCTGCCAAGACGCCGGACATTGCGGTGCACCCGGACGACATCGTGCTCACGCTCTTCACCAGCGGGACGACCGGCACGCTCAAGGCGGCGCAGCACACGCAGGCGTCCTACGCCGGCGTCTGCCGCAACGTGCTGCTGAACCTGATGCCCGTGGGGCCTGACGACGCAATGCTGCACGCGGCCTCGCTGATCCATGCCTCCGGCGTGTTCGTGCTGCCGTTCTGGCTGCGCGGGGCGCGCACGGTCATCATGCCGGCGTTCGAGCCGGGCGCCTATCTGCGCCTGCTGGCCCAGGAGCGCATCACGACGATCAACATGGTGCCGACGATGCTGCAGATGCTGCTGTCCCACCCGGACTTTGCCGGCACCGACGTCTCGGCGCTCAAGGCGGTGATCTACGGTGCGTCTCCGATGCCGCGCGCGGTCATCGAGCGCGCAATGGCCGCCTGGGGGCAGCACCGTTTCTGGCAGTACTTCGGCCAGACCGAGGTGCCGCTGTGCCTGGCCGTGCTGCGTCCGGAGCACCATGTGGGTGAGTTGCTGGACGCGTGCGGCCAGCCGGCCATCGACGTGGAGCTGCGCATCGTCGGAGACGACGGCCGGGATCTGCCGCAAGGGGAGATCGGCGAGGTGCTGGTGCGCGCGCCCTCTGCGGTCTCCGGCTACCTGAACGCGCCTGCCCTGACCGCCGAGACCTTTGACGCCGAGGGCTGGGTGCACACGCGCGACATGGGGTTGCTCGACGCGCGCGGGTTCCTGCATCTGCGCGACCGCAAGTCCGACATGATCATCACCGGCGGGTACAACGTCTATCCACAGGAGGTGGAAAACGCCCTGATGGCGCACCCGGCGGTGCGCGAATGCGCCGTGGTCGGAACGCCGCACGACAAGTGGGTGGAGATGGTGACGGCCGTGGTCGCGCTGCAGCCCGGGGCGCAGGTGGACGAGGCGGCGCTGATTGCGCATGTGGCCGGGCAACTGGCGGGCTACAAGAAGCCCGGCCGCGTGGTATTCGTGCCTGAAATTCCCAAGACCGCGGTGGGCAAGCTCAGCCGCCGCGCGGTGCGCGAGCAGCTTCAGTCCTGAAACAGTGGTTGATCAGCTGCCCTTTTCGATGTCGCCAGGCAGTCACTGATGCATGCCATGCACCCACTCGCATGGAGCGGCAAACGGCGCGGTGGCTTGCGCTGAATGCAGATGTGTGGCGGAAAGGCATGGGAGTCGAACCCACCCGGCGGCGCTTGGCGCCGCCCACCGGGTTTGAAGCCCGGCCCACCCACCAGGATGGTTGCCCTTCCGTATCGAAATCTTCGTCAGGCCCTGCTGGGGTGCGCGGCCTGCGGCGTTTTCGCTGAAACCGGTTCGGCTGTGAACAGCGTGCTGTCGCTGCGCAGCCGGTGCTCCACGCCTACGCGGCGCGTGAAGCCGATGCGGTCGAAGTATTCCAGAATTTGAATGGCCCGCTTGCGTCCCAGGCCTGTTGCGTCGCGAAAAGGCGCTGCCAGTGCCACGCCGTCGTTGGCGGCGCCCACCTGGCGTGCCAGTTGCGCCAGTCGGGCCATCGTCGCGGGTGGGTAGAACAGATCCTTGACGATCTGGTGCAACTCGCCGCGGCGCGCCAGCCGTGCCAGCGTGGTGCGCACCAGCGGCTCGGGCTCGGCGGCGTTGCGGGCCAGGTCGCGCGCCCAGGCGCCCTCGAAGCCGGCCTCGGCCAGCGCCGGCGCCACCTTTTCGGCAATGCGTGTCTCCACCGCCGACAGCTGCGCGCCGTGATCCGGCAGGTGAACGACGGCGCCGCGCTGCACGACGCGCCCCTGCACGGCCAGTTGCGCCAGCAGGCCCTGCCACAGCGGCAGCGGCAGGCGCGGCAGCGCCAGGCGGCGCAGGCGCGCGGCGTCGGGGCCGAGTTCGTCGGGGGAGCGTTCATGGAACTGCGCAAGCGCCTGCAGTGCCGCGGCGTCGCAGGCCTGTACCTGCGCCGCGCCCAGCGCGTGGCCGGCGTGCACCAGCGTGCCATCCGGGGTGGCGAGGGCGTCGCCCGCGCGCAAGCCTTGCGCCGTGGCAAAGCGCGCCAGGTCCACGCCGTGGAGCGCGACCTGCAGCAGCGCGGCCAGGCGCTCTGCGGGCGTGGGCTGCTCCAGCGCGGCCAGCTCGGCCAGGCGCTGGGGTGTGCGGCGGTAGCGCGTGGGCGCCAGCGGGTCGAGCACGACGGCGCCGGCGATGGCGCGGCTGGCCGATGCGTCGCGCAGCAGCACGCGCTCGCCATGCCAGGCGCCCACGTCCTGGTGCAGCACCAGCTGCGCCAGCGCCGAGGCGCCGGGCGCCAGTTGCGCGGCATCGAGCAGCGCGATCGAGGCGTTGGTGTGCGCCGCGCCCAGGTGCAGCTGTACCTGAATACCGGAGCGCAGCGCCTTTGCCTCGCCGGGCCACAGGGTCAGGCGCACGTCGATGCGGTGGGTCTGCAACTGCACGGCGGGCGCGACCAGCCACTGGCCGCGCTCTACCTGCTCGCGCGCCAGGCCGGCCAGCGCGACGGCGCAGCGCTGGCCGGCGTGGGCGGTCTGCACCGGCTGGTTCTGCGCGTGCAGGCTGCGCACGCGCGCGCGCTGGCCGCCGGGGGCGAGCACCAGTTCGTCGCCCACGTGGATCTGCCCCGCGTGCAGCGTGCCGGTGATCACGGTGCCCGTGCCCTGCAGCGTGAAGGCGCGGTCGATGGCCAGGCGCGGTGCATGCGTGCCGGCATCCGGCGGGGCGCTGGCGGCCTGTTGCTGCGCTGCGTCGTTCAGCAGCTGGCGCAGCGCGTCCAGCCCCTGGCCGGTCTGGGCCGAGACGGCCAGGATGGGTGCGCCCTCGAGCGTCGTGCCCCGCAGCAGCGCCTGCATCTCAGCGCGCACCTCGCCGACGCAGCCGTCGGCGGCACGGTCGGCCTTGGTGATGACGACGGCGCCGCGCGTGATGCCCAGCAGCGAGAGCACGGCCAGGTGCTCGCGCGTCTGCGGCATGGGACCGTCGTCGACGGCGACGAGCAGCAGCGCGTAGTCGATGCCGCTGGCGCCGGCGACCATGGTGTGCACCAGGCGTTCGTGGCCGGGCACGTCGATGAAGCCGATGCGCTCGCCGCACGGCGTGTCCAGGTAGGCGTAGCCCAGCGCAATGCTGATGCCGCGCTTTTTTTCCTCGGGCAGGCGGTCGGTGTCCACGCCGGTGAGCGCCTGCACCAGCGTGGTCTTGCCGTGGTCGATGTGGCCCGCGGTGCCGACGATCATGGCGCCTCCATGGGCAGCGCATGCAGCTGGCGCGTGAGGTCGGCCGGGTCTTCCAGGCAGCGCAGGTCAAGCAGCAGGCGGTCTTGCGCAATGCGGCCGATGACGGGCGTGGGCAGGCGGCGCAGCGCGGTGGCCAGCGCTTCGAGCTGCCGTCCGCTGGTCTTGGTGTGCACCGGGGCAATGGCCAGGCCCGCGGACGGAAGGCGCTCGATGGGCAGCGAGCCGGAGCCGATCTGCCCCTGCAGCGCCACCTGCTCGACCTGCCAGCGGCTGCCCAGCGCCTGCTGCAGCGCGGGCAGCAGGGCCTGCGCGGTGGCCTCGATGTCGGCCAGCGGCCGGGTCAGCAGGCGCAGCGTGGGCAGCTCGCGTGTCAGATGTTCGGGGCGCAGGTACAGGCGCAGCGTTGCTTCGAGCGCGGCCAGCGGCAGCTTGGAGAGGCGCAGTGCGCGCTTCATCGGGTGTTTCTTGATGCGCTCAATCAACGCCTTGCGCCCGACGATCAGCCCGGCCTGCGGCCCGCCCAGCAGCTTGTCGCCGCTGAAGGTGACCAGGTCGCAGCCGGCGGCCAGCATTTGCTGCGGCGTGGGCTCGGGCGGCAGGCCAAGCGCCGCCATGTCGACCAGTGCGCCGCTGCCCAGATCGGTGACCACCGGCAGGCCGTGCACGTGGGCAATCGGCGCCAGCTGCGCCTCGCTGACGCTGGCGGTGAAGCCCTGCACCGCGTAGTTGCTGGTGTGCACCTTCATCAGGAGCGCCGTGTGCTCGCCGATGGCGTTCTCATAGTCGCGCGGATGGGTGCGGTTGGTCGTGCCCACTTCGACCAGGCGCGCGCCGGCGCTGGCCATCACGTCGGGCAGGCGGAACGCGCCGCCGATCTCCACCAGCTCGCCGCGCGAGACGATGGCCTCGCGCCCGTGGGCGAGGGCGGCCAGCGTCAGCAGCACGGCGGCCGCGTTGTTGTTGACGACGGTGGCGGCCTCGGCGCCGGTGAGCTCGCACAGCAGGCCTTCGACGAGGCTGTCGCGGTCGCCGCGCGCGCCGCTGGCCAGGTCGTATTCGAGGTTGTTGGGCTGGGCCATCAGCGCCTGTATTTGCGCCAGCGCCGCTTGCGGCAGCACGGCGCGCCCCAGGTTGGTGTGCAGCACCGTGCCGGTGAGGTTGAGCACTGCCTGCATGCGCGGCGCAAGACGCGCATGCACGCGCAGCGCCAGGGCGTCGGCCAGCGCGGCGTCGGTGATGTGCTGCGCAGCCAAAGTGCCGGCCACGGCCTGGCTGCGCAGGCCGGCCAGCAGCGCGCGCGCCTCCTGGGTGACCAGCGTGGCGCCGTGCGCTTCCAGCAGCGCGCTGCATGCGGGCAGGCGCAGCAGCCGGTCGAGCGCGGGCAGTGCCTTGGCGGGAACGATTGCAGCGCCATCGGGCCGCTGCGGTGCTGTGGTGGAGGGGGCGGTGTCGGTGCCTGCAAGATGCTGCGCCTGCGCCCCGTGAGCCACGGAAGGCAAGGGCTGATCCATCAATGCACTCCGGTGTCCGCCTCCTGGGCTTCTTCCTCGGCCTCGCCAAACAGCAGCAGCAGGTTGGTGCCGTGGCGCTGCATGCCGGTTTCGGACACCAGCAGATCCAGCGTCAACGAGGCCAGGTCGTCGGCCAGGGGCTCGACGTGCAGATCCTGCGCCATGTGCACGACCTTGAGGTAATGGTGGCAGGCGTCGCAGGTCTCGGCCTCGATGGATGGGCGCTGCAGCGGCTTGCCGTCGCTCTGCACGGCCTGCAGCGACTGGTACTGGATGCCGTCGGTGGCGCCGCAGTGGGTGCATTGCACGCGGTTCATGTGCCACTGCGTGTTGCACAGGGTGCAGTGCAGGTAGCGCTGGCCTTCCTGGGAGCCGCCCAGGCGTGTGATGCTGGCCACCGGCAGGCTGCCGCAGCAGGGGCAGCGCGGGCTGTGCTTGCCGGGTGCGTGGTGGGGCAGCAGCGCGGCGCCGGCGGCGGCCGCCAGCTGGGTGAAGTACAGCTGCAGGCCGGCGGCCACCAGCGGTGCGGTGGCCATGTCCAGCCCCAGCGTGATGCCGGCCAGCAGCCGGTTGGCCTGCTGCTCCAGCGTGTCGTCGTCCAGCGCCGCGGCCTGCTGCACCACGGTGCGCGCGGGGCTGTCGGCCGGCAGCTTGTCCAGCACCTGCACCAGCAGCGCGCGCAGTTGGCTGCGCCACTGCGCGTCGCGCGGCCAGTGCACCGCATCCAGCGCGGGCTCGCCCGCCTGCGCGGCCGCCTCGCACTGCGCAGCCGTCGGCGCGGGGACGTGCAGGCCGCCCTGCGCCTGCGTGTGCTGCGCCTCGCAGACCACGGCCAGCAGCATCAGGTAGTCGCGCATGGCATGGCCCGCGGCGAGCTGGCGCAGGCGCAGCGCGCGCTCGGCAAATACCTGGTCGGGGCGGGGCAGCAGCAGCGCCGGAATTTCCTGTCCGCTGCGGTTCAGGATCTCTTCAGGCGTGCGGGTGATGGTGGTCGGTGTGGGTTTGTTCAAGGTCGTGTCACTCACAAAAAAGCTGCCGCCAGTGTGTTGCACCGTGCGGCAGCTGTCGAGGGGGAAACCCAAGGGGCAAAGGGTTGTTGTCCGCCCCGTGGCTGGGTGTTGAGAATTTGTGCAGTGCGACCGGCTGTGGCTGGATTGCGCGAGCCGGCGCGCACCGTGCGTTCTCCTACTTGCGCTTGATGCCCTGGGCCTGGATCTGCTCGCGGAACCACCGTGGGTGGTGGTGGCGCGCCCAGCCCAGCGTGACGCTGCCGCGCACCATGGCGTGCAGCGTGCCTTTGACCCAGATGGCGGCGTAGACGTGGACGATGAACGTCAGCACCAGCACGAAGGCGGCAATGGCGTGCAGCGTCACGGCCACGCGTTGCAGTGGAATGGGCACGCTGGAGGCGAACCATGCCTGCCAGAACAGCAGCCCGGTGGCGAGCAGCACGATCAGGCTCAACGTGAAGGACCAGAAAACGAGTTTCTGCCCGCCGTTGTATTTGCCCGTCTTCTGCGGGATCTGCACCTTGTTGCCTTCGGAGACCACCTTGCCGGCCGTGGCCAGCCATTCGGAGTCCTCCCCGCGCCAGAGGTTGGCGGCGGCAAACATGATGAACATGCCCAGGAAGAACACGAACATCGCGATGCCCAGGTAGGGATGCAGAATGCGCGCCCATTGCGGCCCGCCCACCAGTGCGGTGAGCCAGAACAGCGCGGGGTGGAACAGCGCAAACCCCGAAACGGCGGCCAGCACGAAGCACAGCACGACCATCCAGTGGTTGGAGCGCTGACCCGCGCTGTAGCGTTGCAGCTGTAGCGGTTTCATGACTGCTCTCCTTGTGTCGCCTCGTCGGCGGCGGCCTGCTCATCTTCCTCGCTGATCTCCAGCGGGCCCTTGCGCAGATAGTGGAACCACCCGGTCAGTGCCGCTCCTGCCATGGCAGCCAGCGCCACCGGCTTGGTCCAGCCCTTCCAGACCGACACCCAGGGGCTGATGGCCGGCTGCTTGGGCAGGTGGGTCAGCTCGGGCTGGTCGGCGTGCTTGAGCACGTACATGACGTGCGTGCCGCCCACGCCCTCGGGGTTGTACAGCCCCGCGTTCTGGAAGCCCCGCTCCTGCAGCTCGCCGGCGCGCTGCTCGCCGTAGGCGACCATGTCCTCCTTGGTGCCGAAGGTGATGGCGCCGGTCGGACAGGTCTTCACGCAGGCGGGCTCCAGTCCCACCATCACGCGGTCGGAGCACAGTGTGCACTTGTAGGCTTTGTGGTCTTTCTCGCTGATGCGCGGGATGTCGAACGGACAGCCCTTGATGCAGTAGCCGCAGCCGATGCAGTGCTCGCTGATGAAGTCCACGATTCCGTTGGCGTACTTGACGATGGCCCCCGGCGATGGGCAGGCCTTCAGGCAGCCTGGATCCTCGCAGTGCATGCAGCCGTCCTTGCGGATCAGCCACTCCAGGTTGCCGGGCTCGGGCTCGACCTCGAAGAACCGCATCACCGTCCATGACTGGGGCGTGAGATCCGTCGGGTTGTCGTAGACACCGATGTTGGTGCCCACCTCGTCGCGCAGGTCGTTCCACTCCATGCACGCCACCTGGCAGGCCTTGCAGCCGATGCACTTGGAGATGTCAATGAGCTTGGCGACCTCGGGCACGTGTTCGCGTGCCTGCGGCGGCGGGGTGGTCGTGGCCGAGCGGGCGACCACATTCTGTGATTGCAGACTCGACATGGCTACACCTTTTCAATGTTGACGAGAAAGGCCTTGAACTCGGGCGTTTGCGAGTTGGCATCACCAACGAACGGGGTCAGCGTGTTGGCGATGTAGCCAGGCTTGGTCTGGCCGGTGAATCCCCAGTGGAAGGGGATGCCGACCAAGTGCACCTGCTGGCCATTGACCGGGAACGGCTTGATGCGCTTGGTGACCACCGCCTTGGTCACGATGTGACCGCGGTTGCTGCTCACCTTGACGCTGTCGCCGTGCGCAATGCCCTTTTCCTTGGCCAGCTCCTCGCTGATTTCCACGAAGGCCTCGGGCTGCACGACGGCATTGAGCCGTGCGTGCTTGGTCCAGGTGTGGAAATGCTCGGTGAGCCGGTAGGTGGTCGCGGCGTAGGGGAACTCCTCCTTCTTGCCAAAGGCGTCCATGTCGCTCTTGAACACCCGGGTCGCAGGGTTGCTGATGGCCTTGGGGTTGTCCGGGTGCAGCGGGTTGACGCCGATAGGGGTTTCAAACGGTTCGTAGTGCTCGGGGAAGGGGCCGTCGGCCATGCCGATGGCGTGCAGGCGTGCCACGCCCTCGGGGTTCATGATGAACGAGCCCATGCCGATTTCGGGCGCCGCCGTGGGCAGCATGTCAGGCACGTCGGCGCCGGTCCAGGTCTTGCCGTTCCAGTACTCGTACTTCTTGTTTGGCGCCCAGGGCTTGCCGTCCTTGTCGGCGCTGGCGCGGTTGTACAGGATGCGGCGGTTGGCGGGCCACGAGAAACCGAAGTTCTGGTACACGCCCAGGCCGGTCGGGTCGTCGAGGCTGCGTCGCGCGGTGAGGTTGCCCGCCTCGCTCCAGCAGCCCGAGTACAGCCAGTTGCCGCAGGCGGTCGAGCCGTCGTCGCGCAGCATGGCAAAGCCCGGCACCTGCTGGCCTGCCTTGACCAGCACCGCACGCGCCGCACCCGGGTTGTTCGGGTCGGGTGGCGCGAGCACGTCACTGATGGCCTTGCCGCTGATTTCGCGCAGCAGCTCGGCGGCCGACGGCACCAGTGGGCGGGTGTAGTCCCAGGCCATGTTGAGGATGGGCTCGGGCAGCGCGCCGCCGTCCTTGGCGTACATCTCGCGCAGCCGCATGAACAGCCGCGCCATGATCTCCGAGTCTGGCTTGGCCTCGCCCTGCGGCTCGACCGCCTGATCCTTCCAGATCGCGATGCGGCTGGAGTTGGTGAGCGAACCTTCCTCTTCTGCAAAGCAGGTGCTGGGCAGGCGGAAGACTTCGGTCTGGATGCTCTCGGTCTGGACGTCGTTGAGCGCGCCGTAGTTCTTCCAGAACTCGCCCGTCTCCGACTCCAGCGGGTCGATGATGACCAGGTACTTGAGCTTGGCCAGTGCCGACGACAGCTTGTTCTTGTTGGGCACCGTGGCCAGCGGGTTGAAACCCTGCGAGATGAAGCCGTTCATCTTGCCCTGGTGCATCAGCTCGAACAAATGCATCGCGTCGTAGCCGCCCGGGAACTTGGGAACCCAGTCGTAGCAGAAGTTGTTCTCCGGCTGCGCTGCCTTGCCGTAGTACGACTTCATCAGGCTGTTGAAGAAGCGCGGGAAGTTGCTCCAGTAGTTGAACTGGTTGGGCCGCATGGCCTTGGGCGTGAGCCGCTTGATGTAGCCCTCGTAGGTGGTATCGGAATCCATCGGCGCACCTAGATAGCCCGAAAACACCTCGGCATAGGCGTTCATGTCGGTCACGCCCTGCACGTTGGAGTGTCCGCGCAGTGCGTTCACCCCGCCGCCCGGGCGCCCCATGTTGCCCAGCAGCAGCTGGATCATGGCCATCGTGCGGATGTTCTGGCTGCCTACGGTGTGCTGCGTCCAGCCCAGCGCATACAGGATGGTGCTGGTCTTGTCGGGCGCGGACATCTCGCCGAGCATCTCGCAGATCTTCAGGAACTTGTCCTGAGGCGTTCCGCAGATGTTGCTGACCATCTCGGGCGTGTAGCGGCTGTAGTGCTTCTTGAGCTGCTGGTAGACGCACAGCGGGTTCTGCATCGTCTCGTCGACCAGCACGTAGCCGTCCTCGCCCAGCTGGTAGCCCCAGGTGGACTTGTTGTAGGAGCGCGTGGCCTCGTCGTAGCCGCTGAAGATGCCGTTGTCGAGCTTGAAGCCCGGCTTGGTCAGGAAGGTGGCGTCGGTATTGAACTTGACGTAATCGTGGTGGATCTTGTCGTTGCTCAGCAGCCAGTTGATGACGCCGCCCAGGAAGGCGATGTCGGTGCCGTTGCGGATTGGCGCATAAAAATCGGCTACCGCAGACGTGCGGTTGAAGCGCGGGTCGACCGAGATCAGCTTGGCCTTGCGTTTTTGCATGGCCTCGACTACCCACTTGAACCCCACAGGGTGCGCTTCGGCGGCATTACCGCCCATTACTATGATCAGATCGGCATTTTTAATGTCGGTCCATGAATTGGTCATCGCTCCGCGACCGAATGTCGGGCCCAGACTGGTCACCGTCGGTGCGTGTCAAACGCGTGCTTGTGTGTCGATTCCTACCATGCCAAGGCCGCGCGCGACTTTGACCGTGAGATAACTCGATTCGTTGCTCGAAGAACTGCAGATCAGGAAACCGGTGGACAGCCAGCGGTTCACGATGGTGCCGGCGGCGTTCTTGGTCTCGAAGTTGGCGTCGCGGTCGGCCTTCATGTGCTTGGCGACGCGGGTGAGCGCCTCGTCCCAGCTGATGCGCTTCCATTCCTTGCTGCCGGCTTCGCGCACCGACGGGTACTTGATGCGGGCGGGCGAGTTGATCATGTCCATCACTCCCGCGCCCTTGGGGCACAGAGAGCCGCGGCTGACCGGGTTGTCCGGGTCGCCCTCGACGTGGATCACGTGCTCGGTGGCGTTCTTGGACTTGTCGCCCAGCTTGTAGATCAGCATGCCGCAACTGACGGAGCAGTAGGGGCAGATGCTGTGCGCCATCGTGGCGCTGGCGAGTTTGAAGGCTCGGGTTTCGGCCAGGGCAGCGGCGGGTGAGAATCCCATCGCCACCAGGCTGGACCCGACCAATCCCGCCGCGCTGACGCGGAAGAACTGTCTGCGGTGCATGTCCATGTCGGTATCTCCTTTTTGTTGGTATGTGCGCCGCGGTGGGCGCTACCAGCCCCGTGGGGTAGGGATGGACGTCCCTAGGGCAAACCCAGTGTAGAACTGGGGTATCGCCCTTGCGACAAGGTAAACCCTAGTATCTTTGTACAGAATTTGATAGCGGCGGATCGCGGTGGCTGGCGGCTTGCAACGGCAGGCGGGTGGCGCGGCAAAGGATGCGGAACATGGCTGATTTCGGGCCTTCGGCCTGGGTGCTGGGCTGGCGTGCGTTGTGGCGCGACCTGCGCGCGGGCGAGTTGCGCCTGCTGGTCGTGGCCGTCATGCTGGCGGTCGCGGCGCTCACCTCGGTGGGATTTTTCGCCGACCGGCTGCAGGCGGGGCTGGCGCGTGACGCGCTGCAGCTGCTGGGTGGCGACGTGGTCGTCGCCAGCGACCAGCCCACGCCGGCAGCATTCGTGCAGCGCGCCCAGGCGCTGGGGCTGGACAGTGCCACCACGCTGGGCTTTCCAACCATGGCGCGCGCCGGCGACGCACAGGGCGGTGCCAGCCGTCTGGTGGCGCTCAAGAGCGTGGAGACGGGCTACCCGCTGCGCGGCGTGGTGCAGACCAGTGGCGCGGTCAACCAGCCCGGCGCGCCGACGCAGGGAATTCCCGCGCGTGGCGAGGTCTGGGTCGATGCGCCGCTGCTCGAATCGCTCGGCCTGCAACTGGGCGACGAGCTGCTGCTGGGCGAGTCGGCGCTGCGCGCCACGCGCATCATCACGCTGGAGCCCGACCGCGGCAGCGGCTTCATGAGCTTTGCGCCACGTGTCATGCTGAACGCCGCCGACCTGCCGGCCACGCAGTTGGTGCAGCCGGCCAGCCGCATCACCTACCGCTTTGCCGTGGCCGGTGCGGCGCCCGCGGTGCAGCGTTTTGCCGACTGGGCGCAGCAGGAGGTCAAGCGGCCGGGCGTGCGCGGCGCGCGCGTGGAGTCGCTCGACAGCGGCCGCCCCGAGATGCGCCAGACGCTCGATCGCGCGCAGCAGTTCCTCAACCTGGTGGCGCTGCTGGCTGCGCTGCTGGCGGCAGTGGCTGTGGCGCTGTCGGCGCGCGGCTTTGCGCAGTCGCACCTGGATGCGGCGGCGCTCTTGCGCGTGCTGGGCCAGAGCCAGCGCCAGATCGCCGGTGCCTACCTGGTCGAATTTGCTCTGATCGGCCTGTGCGCCAGCGCGCTGGGCGTGCTGCTGGGGTTGGCGGTGCACCAGGTTTTCGTGCTGCTGCTGGCCGGCCTGGTTCAGACCAGCCTGCCTGCACCCAGTGCCTGGCCGGCCGCAGCCGGCCTGGGCGTGGGGCTGACGCTGCTCGCCGCGTTCGGTCTGCCGCCGGTGCTGCAACTGGCGCGCGTGCCGCCGCTGCGCGTCATCCGGCGCGAGCTGGGCGGCGTGCGCAGCGCTTCGCTGGGCGTGCTGGTGCTGGCTGCATGCGGATTTGGCGCGCTGCTGCTGGCGCTCAGCCGCGACCTGCGCATGGGAGCGATTGCCGTCGGCGGTTTTGCCGTCGCCGTGCTGTTGTTTGCACTGCTGGCCTGGCTGGCCGTGGCGCTGTTGCGCCGCGTGGTGAACGAGCAGCGCGCGCCGCGCTGGCTGGTGCTGGCCACGCGCCAGATCGCCGCGCGCCCGGCTTACGCGGTGGTGCAGGTCTCCAGCCTGGCAGTCGGGCTGCTGGCGCTGGTGCTGCTGGTCCTGCTGCGCACCGATCTGATTGCCAGCTGGCAGCAGGCCACGCCGGCTGACGCGCCCAACCGCTTCGTGCTCAACATCCTGCCCGAGCAGGCGCAGGATTTTCGCGCCCACCTGGCGCGCGCCGGCGTCACGCAGCTCGACTGGTATCCGATGTTCCGCGGGCGGCTGGTGGCGATCAACGGCCGCGCGGTGCAGGAGGGCGACTATGCCGACGAGCGCGCGCGCGGCCTGGTCGAGCGCGAGTTCAATCTCTCGCACGCGGCCGAGCCGCCGCCGTACAACGCCATCATTGGCGGGCACTGGACGCCCGATGAGGCGGGCGCGGTCAGCGTCGAGGAAGGCATTGCCAAGACGCTGGGGCTGAGGCTTGGCGACCGGCTCAGCTTCGACATGGGCGGCGTCGTGTCCGAGGCGCGCATCACCAGCCTGCGCCATGTGGACTGGAGCTCGATGCACGCCAATTTTTTCGTGATGTACCCGGTCGCCAGCATGCCGGACGTGGCCATCACCTACCTGGCCGCCTACCGCGCGCCCAGCCTGGCCGGCTTCGACAACGCGCTGGTGCGCGACTTTCCCAACATCACCAACGTGGACATGAGCGCGACGCTGGCGCAGGTGCAAGGCGTGCTTGGGCAGGTCATCCGCGCGGTGGAGTTTCTCTTTGCCTTCACGCTGGCCGCTGGCCTGGTCGTGCTGTTTGCCGCGGTGACTGCCACGCGCGAGGAGCGCGCGCGCGAATTCGCCATCATGCGCGCCGTCGGTGCGCGCGCCAGCCTGCTGCGCCAGGTGCAGCGCGCCGAGCTGCTGGGCGTGGGCCTGCTGGCCGGCCTTCTGGCCAGCCTGGTGGCCGTCGCCGTGGGCTGGCTGCTGGCGCGCTGGGTGTTCGACTTCGCATGGACCATCCGCCCCTGGGTGCCGCTGGCGGGCAGCGCCGCCGGGGCGCTGCTGGCCTGGTTGGCGGGCTGGTGGGGGCTGCGCAGCGTGCTGGCGCGGCCGGTGGTCGAGACGCTGCGCCGCGCCTCGTCGTGAACACGCTCCGAGGACGGCAGATGGCAGCGACGACGGACGGCTCACCATGGATGCCCGACTGGCGCGAGGCACCCGAAGGCTTTGACTGGCTGGCGCAGGACGCCGACGGCCGCTGGTTCTGGTACCGCACCGAGCCGCAGCTGGGCTGGGCCGGCGGCGTGTGGCGCTCCAACTCGCGCAACCAGCAGCCGGCCGGCCAGGGCGTGGTGCTGGGCGACTGGGCCGACTCGCTGCAGACGCGCCCGCGTTGAGAAGGCGCCGTGCCCCGCGCGGGTTGGTAGATTCAAGGCATGACCTTTGCAACGCCACCCGCCCCCGAACCCGATGAAGCCGGCCAGCAGCGCATGGTGCAGGCGCTGCAAGCGCGGCTGCAGCACGACTGCGGCGCGCCGGTGCGGCAGGTGCAGACCCATTTGTCGCAGCTGCTGCTCACGCCCGCGCATACCTACAAGCTCAAGAAGGCGATTGCGCTGCCGTTTGCCGACTTTCGCAGCCTGCAGTCGCGTCGGCATTTCTGCCAGGAAGAGCTGCGGCTGAACCGTCGCCTGGCGCCGCAGCTGTACCTGGACGTGATGCCGGTGCTCGGCAGCGAGAGCGCGCCGCGGCTGGGCGACCCGGACCCCGACGCGCGAGCCGACTCGGCGCAGGCCATCGACTGGGTGCTGCGCATGCGGCGCTTTGCGTCCGACGCCGAGGCTGCGGCGCTGCTGCGCGCGAACCGGCTGGACGGTGCGCTGGTCGAGGACTTCGGCAGCGCCATCGCGCACTTTCATGCCGGCGTCCCTGCGGCCGCGGCGGGTAGCCGCCTGGGCAGCGCCGCACAGGTGCGCCAGGCGGTCGATGACGTATTCGCCACGCTGCAGCCATTGCTGCTGCCCGCCGAGCAGGACTGGCTGCAGCGCCTGCGTGCGCCGTTTCAGAACCTGGCGCCGCTGTGGGAGCGCCGCCAGGCGCAAGGCCATGTGCGCGAAGGCCATGGCGACCTGCACCTGGGCAACGTGGTGCTGTGGCAGGGCGCGCTCACTGCGTTCGACTGCATCGAGTTCAGCGACGCGCTGCGCTGGACCGACACGCTGGCCGACATCGGCTTTTTCACGATGGATCTGCACGCCCACGGCCGCGCGGATCTGGCGTGGCGCTGCCTCGACGCCTATCTGACCGCCAGCGGCGACCATGACGGCCTGGCCGTGCTGCGCCCTTACGAGATCTACCGGGCGCTGGTGCGCCTGATGACGCAGCGGCTGCGCACGCAGCAGCAGGCGGGCCAGGGCGCGGCGGCGCCGGTCGGCCCCGACTACCTGGCCTGCGCCCGCCAGCTGGCGCAGCCGCAGCGCCCGTGCCTGCTGCTGATGCACGGGCTGTCGGGTTCGGGCAAGTCCAGCGTGGCAGCTGCGCTGCTGGCCGCGCTGGGCGCGGTGCGCCTGCGCTCGGACGTGGAGCGCAAGCGCCTGCACGGCCTGCAGGCGCTCGACGACTCCGCGGCGCATGAGCTGGACATCTATACCGCCCAGGACAGCGAGCGCACCTTCGATCGGCTGCTGCAGCTGTCGCGTGCGCTGCTGCAGGCGGGCTACCCGGTCATCGTCGACGCGGCCTTTCTGCGCCGCGGTGAACGCCAGCGCTTTCTGGCGCTGGCGCGCGAGCTGGGCCAGCCCCATGCCATCGTGCACTGCCGCGCCGACCTGGACGTGCTGCGCGCCCGCGTGGCGCAGCGCCGCGCCCAGGGGCGCGACGCGTCCGAGGCTGACCTGCAGGTGCTGGAGCAGCAGCTGCGCCGCGCCGAGCCGCTCACGCCGGATGAGCGCGCGCTGGCCATCACGGTCGACACGGCGCTGCCGCTGGACGTGCAGGCGCTGCGCCGCAGGTGCGAGGCGCTGCATGCGGCACAATGAAACCATTGTCATTTTGTAACTTGATGCAGGAGCCGACCATGACGACCTCCGACGTATTGACTGACGCCCAGCGTGCCGATCTGCGTGCACGGCTGGAGGAGCGCAAGGAGCAACTGTTGCAGGAGCTTGGCGCGGTGCAGCGGCGCACGCTTGATGCCGCCGCTGCCACGGCGCGCGGCGATGCCGAGCCTGCCGGCAGTCCGCGCGACCAGGCCAACCAGATGGCGCGCACCATGGTGTACGAGGCCGAAGCGGGGCGCGACCACGCCGAGCTGGTGGCCGTGCGTGCGGCGCTGGAGCGTCTGGGCGACGGCAGCTACGGCGAATGCACCGACTGCGGCCAACCCGTCGGCCTGGCTCGGCTGCAGGCGCAGCCACAGGCCGCGCGCTGCATTGTCTGCCAGACGCTGGCCGAGCAGCGCTGAACAGGGTCGCCCGGCGTGGCGCCACCGATCAACCAGGGAGGAGAAAAACCATGACGACAACGGGATGGATGACGCTGACCGCGCTGGGAGTGGTCGTGCTGTGGGCTGTTTTTGCCTACAACCGGCTGGTGATGCTGCGCAACCGCATTGCCAACGCGTTTGCGCAGATCGACGTGCAGCTCAGGCGCCGCTACGACCTGATTCCCAACCTGGTGGAGGTGGCGCGCGGCTATCTGCAGCACGAATCACGGACGCTGGAGGCGGTGATTGCCGCGCGCGGCCAGGCAGTGAGTGCCGCCCAGGCGGCGCGCGCCCAGCCCACCAGCGCGCCGCTCGTGGGCGCGCTGGCCAGCGCCGAAGGGCTGCTTGGGGGCAGCCTGGGCCGCCTGCTGGCCGTGGCCGAGAACTACCCCGACCTGAAGGCTGACGCGACGATGCGCGAGCTCTCCGAAGAGCTGAGCAGCACCGAGAACCGCCTGGGATTTGCGCGCCAGGCCTACAACGACCAGGTGCTGCAGTTCAACGACGCGGCCATGCAGTTTCCAGCGCTGATCGTCGCGCGCCTGCTCGGCTTTGCGCCGGCGGCGATGCTCGAATCCACGCGCAGCGACGCCGAGCGCGAGGCGCCGCGCGTCAGCTTCGGCTGATTCTTCTCCAAAATGCGCTTTTGGGATCGGCAAGACGCGGCGCGCACCCGCACGCGTCGCCTGCTGCTGGCGTTCGCGCTGGCGGTCGTGCTGCTGCTGGTGGCGGTACACGCGGCGCTGGTGCTGGCCTGGCTGCTGCTGCGCATGGCGCTGGGGTTCGACCTGCCGTTTCCGGCCGGTTTTCTGGCAACCAATGTCGGCGTGTCGCTGATGCTGGTGCTGGGCGGCTGGTGGATAGAGACCTCCAACCTGAGCGCAGGCGGCGTCGAGCTTGCGCGGCGCGTGGGTGCGCGCGAGGCGCGTCCGGGCATCTCGCACGCCGACCAGCGGCTGTGCAATGTGGTCGACGAGCTGTGCATTGCCGCGCAGATGTCGCGCCCGCAGGCCATGGTGTTGCCGCGCGTCACCGCGATCAACGCGTTTGCCGCCGGCTGGGACGAGAGTGACGCGGTCGTCGCGGTTTCGCAGGGCGCGCTGGACTGGCTCACGCGCGAGCAGCTGCAGGGCATGGTGGCGCACGAGCTGAGTCATTTGCACGAGGGCGACACGCGGCTGAACATGCAGCTGGCGGGCATGGTCTTCGGGCTGGAGCTGATCTTCAATTTTGGCGACACGGTGCGCGAGCGCGGCGGCCTGGCCTGGTGGTTTGGCAGCGCCATCATGGTGGCGGGCAGCGCCGGCTGGCTCGCCGGGCGGCTGCTCAAGGCCGCGGTGTCGCGCCAGCGCGAATACCTGGCCGATGCGCGCGCCGTGCAGTGGACGCGCAGCCGCGACGGCCTGGGCGGTACGCTGCGCAAGGTCATGGCGCAGCAGCAGACGCTGGCGGGCCAGCGCACCACGGCGACGGCGGGCAACGCGGCGCTGGCGCACCATGCGGTGCAGCACATGCTGCTGGTCGAGCTACCCGGCTGGGACGGGCGCTGGCGCCACTATCTGGACAGTCACCCGTCGCTCCAGGAGCGCGTGCGCGCCATCTACGGGCGGGCGATGGGGCCGCTGCCGCTGGTGGCGGCCAGCGAGGCGCCCGAGCCGGGCGTGGCTGTTGCACCAGGGCCGCGCCGCGCGCCAGCTGCGACTGCAGCGGCGCCGCTGGCCGCCCACTGGGATCCGACTCAGCTGCCTGATTGATTTGTTCTACGGCTGCATCGGCCAGGGCCGTTGTTCGCCGCGCAGCTGCTCGAAGGCATGCGCCAGGCGCAGCACGCCCAGGTCGTCGAAGCGCCGCCCGGCGATCTGCAGGCCGATCGGCAGGCCCGAGCTGCTGCAGCCGCAGTTGATCGACGCGGCCGGCTGCTCCGACATGTTGTACGGCACGGTGAAGGCGATGTGCTCCAGCGGGCGCAGCGGATCGTCGGTGGGCGCGGCCAGCTCGGCGTCGAACGCGGTGATCGGCGCGACCGGCGAGAGCACGAAGTCATAGGGCGCGCAGGCGCGCACCGTGGCCACGCGCGTGGCGTGGAACTGCTGGCTGGCGTTGAATACCTCGGCGCCGCTCAGCGGCGCGGCGCTGTCGGCCCATTGGCGGATGAAGGGCAGCACCTTGTCGCGCTGCGCCGGCAGCAGCTTTTGCATGTCGGTGAACGAGCGCATGCGCCAAAAATGATCCATGCCGTCCAGCATCGCGCGCGTGAGAAACGGGCGCATCGGCTCGATGTGGGCGCCTGCGTCCTGCAGACGGCGGGCGGCGTCCTCGACGGCGGCGCGCACCTCGGCGTCGACCGGCAGGCCGCAGCCCGCGTCCAGCAGCAGGCCCAGGCGCAGGCCCTTGAGCCAGCGCAGGTCGCCAGCGGTGGCCGACTGCCAGTCGATGGCCTGCGGAGGCAGGCTCATGCTGTCGCGCGCGTCCGGCTGGCTCAGCACCTGCATCATCAGCGCGGCGTCGGCGACGCTGCGCGTCATCGGGCCGGCGGCGCGGCCGGTGTAGGGCGGGTCGATGGGCACGCGCCCCAGGCTGGGCTTGAGGCCGAAGACGCCGCACCAGCCGGCGGGCAGGCGGATCGAGCCGCCGATGTCGGTGCCCAGGTGCAGCGGGCCGTAGCCCGCGGCCGCCGCTGCGCCCGCGCCGGCGCTGGAGCCACCCGGGCCCTTGTGCGTGTCCCAGGGGTTGCGCGCCAGCGCATGAAACGACGACAGGCCCGAGGACAGCATGCCGTAGTCGGGCATGGTGGTCTTGCTGACCAGCACCGCACCGGCCTCGCGCAGGCGCGCGGCCGGCGGTGCGTCCTCGTCGGCCGGCACCAGGGGCAGCGCGGCCGTGCCCAGCGGCGTGGGGTCGCCGGCGGTGGCGATGTTGTCCTTGAGCGTGAGCGGCACGCCGTCGAGCGGCCCGCAGGGCGCGCCGCGCAGCCAGCGCTGCTCGCTCTCTCGCGCGCGCTCCAGCGCGGCCTCGGGGCGTGCCAGCCAGGTGGCGTGCAGCTGGGGTTCGCAGCGCTCGATTTGCGCGATCACGTCGCGCACCACGTCCACCGGCGACAGGCTGCGGTTGCGGTAGCGCTCCAGCAGCGCGCAGGCGCCGAGGGCATGCAGCGCGCTCATGACCAGGACAGCGCCGACAGGTCGTTGGCGAAGATGGGCATGTCGCGCCAGAGGCCGTGCACGCCCTTGGCCGCCACGGTGACCCATTGCGGCTGGTACAGATAGACGTTGACGCAGTCCTGCGCCAGCAGGCGCTGGGCCTGGCCCAGCAGGCGGGCGCGGTCGGCGGGCTGCTGGGCGTGCTGGATTTGTGCAAACAATGCGTTGAATGCGTCGGAGTGGTAGCCCCAGTAGTAGTCCGGCTTGGTGTAGTTGGCCAGGTCGAAGGGCTCGACGTGCGAGATGATGCTCAGGTCGTAGTCCTTGTTGGTGTAGGTGCCGCTGAGCCACTGCGCCCACTCGACGTTCTGCGTCTTGACCTGGATGCCCACCTTGGCCAGTTGCGCGGTGATGACCTCGCCGCCCTGGCGCGCGTAGGCGGTGGGCGGCAGCGTCATGGTCAGCTGCAGCGGCGTCTTCACGCCAGCCTCGGCCAGCAGCTTTTTGGCCTTCTCGGGGTCGTAGGGGTTGATGCCGGTCGTGTCCACGTAGCCGAAGGCGCCGGGTACGTAATGGCTGCCGATGGGCACGCCAAGGCCCTCGGCCGCGCCCTGGATGACGGCCTTGCGGTCGATGGCCGCGGCAATGGCGCAGCGTACGCGCTGGTCGTTCAGCGGCTTGCGCGCGTTGTTGACCGCGACGATGGTCTTGGCGCGCGAGCCGCCGACGATGACCTGCAGGCGCGGGTTGGCCTTGAGCTGCGCCAGGCCGCGCGAGGCGACGCGCGGGAACAGGTCGACGTCGCCGGCCAGCAGCGCCGCCACCTGCGCGGCTGGGTCGGGGATGAAGCGGAAGGTGGCGCTCTTGATGCGGATCTTCGCCGCCCGGCGCCAGTCGCTCCAGGCGATCAGCGTGATCGAGGCGCCGCGGCTCCAGCGCGCCAGCCGGTAGGGGCCGGTGCCCACGGGCTGGGTGGCGTTGGTGGCGGCGCTGGTCGGCTCGACGATGATGGCCGTCGCCTGGCCCAGCAGGAACAGCAGGTCGGGCTCGACGTCGCGGTTGGTCACGACGACGGTGTAGTCGTCGAGCACTTGCACGCTCAGGCCGGCGAACAGGTTTTTGTCCTTGTTGGTGCTGTCGCTGCCCGCGGCGCGTTCGAACGAGAACTTGACGTTGTGTGCGTTGAACAGCTGGCCGTTGTGAAAGCGCGCGTCGCGGCGCAGGCGGAATGTGTAGGTGCGCAGGTCGGGCGAGACCTCCCAGCTCTCGGCCAGCAGCGGCACGACGCTGCCGTCGGACTGAATCTTGGTCAGCGTCTCGTAGAGGTTGTAGAGCGTGACCTCGGCAATCGACGAGGCGGCCGCTGCCGTCGGATCGAGGCCGGTGGGCTCCAGCGCCAGGGCCAGCGTGATCTGGTCTTTTTTGCCTTGCGCGAGGCTGTGCAGCGGAGTGGCCAGGGCGCTTGCGGCCAGTGCGCCCGAAACCAGGGCCGTGCGGCGGGTGAACATGGGTGACATCTCCTTGTGCGGGTCGGGCGGGGGTTTGGTTGTACTACAGCGGCGCCGGATCCAGCCGCGGCACGGCGTCGAGCAGTGCCTGCGTGTAGGGATGCTCTGGCCGGGTGAACAGCTGCTGAGTGGCGCCGCGCTCGACGACCTCGCCCTGGCGCAGCACCAGCGTGTCCGGGCACAGGTGGCTGACGACGGCCAGGTCGTGGCTGATCACGAGGTAGGTGATGCCGTGCGCCTGCTGCAGATCCAGCAGCAGGTTGAGCACCTGGGCCTGCACCGACACGTCCAGTGCGCTGACCGGCTCGTCGGCGACGATCAGGCGCGGGCGCGTGATCAGCGCGCGCGCAATTGCAATGCGCTGGCGCTGGCCGCCAGAGAATTCATGCGGGTATTTGCCCGCGTCGCCCGAGCGCAGGCCCACGTCGTGCAGCACCTGGGCGCAGCGCTCGCGCAGCTGCGCGCGCCCGACGGGCGCCAGCGCGCGCAGCGGCTCGGTGACGATGGCCTGTACGTTCTGGCGTGGGTCGAGCGAGCCGTAGGGATCCTGGAACACCATCTGGAAGTCGCGCCGCGCCGCACGCAGCTGTCGCGCCGGCAGGTGGTGCAGGTCGCGCCCGAGCAGCTGCACGCTGCCGGCCGTTGGTGTGTCCAGTGCCATCACCAGCCGCGCCAGCGTCGACTTGCCCGAGCCCGATTCGCCGACGATGGCCAGGTTGCGCCCGGCGTGCAGGTCGAAGCTGACGCCGCGCAGCGCCTGCAGCTGCGGGCGCGGACCCCACAGGCGTTGGCGCGGCAGCGGGTAGTGGTGCGACAGGTCGCGCACGCGCAGCAGCGGCTGGTGCGGGGCGGTCATGCGCTCTGCCCTCCGGCATCGAGAGTGGGCAGCGCGTCCAGGCGGATGCAGCGCGCGCTGTGGCCTGCGCCCAGGTCGACCGCGGCGGGCAGGCGCTCGCTGCACGCGGCGATGGTCCAGGGGCAGCGTCCGGCAAACGGGCAGCCGGGCGGCAGGTCGCCCAGCGCGGGCACGGTGCCGGCAATCGTCGGCAGGCGCGCGCCGGCGTGGGGCGCGGCGCCCAGGCGCGGGCGGGCGGCAAACAGGCCGCGCGTGTAGGGGTGGGCCAGGCGGGCAAAGACCTGGGGCGTGGGGCCGGCCTCGACCACGGTGCCGCCGTACATGACCAGCGTGCGCTGCACGTGGCGGGCGATCACGCCCAGGTCGTGCGAGATCAGCACCAGCGCCATGCCGCTCTCGCGCACCAGCGCGCCGATCAACTCCAGGATCTGGCGCTGCAGCGTGGTGTCCAGCGCGGTCGTCGGCTCGTCGGCAATCAGCAGGTCGGGGCCGCAGGCCAGCGCCATGGCGATCATGATGCGCTGGCGCTGCCCGCCCGAGAACTGGTGCGGGTGGTCGCCCAGGCGCTGCGCGGCCTGCGCAATGCCCACGCGTTCGAGCAGCGCCACCGCCTGCGTGCGCGCCTGGCGCGCCGACAGGCGCTGGTGCAGGCGCAGCGGCTCGGCCACCTGGCGGCCGACGGGGTGCAGCGGGTTGAGCGCGGTCATCGGCTCCTGGAACACCATGGCGATGCGGTTGCCGCGCAGCCGGCACCAGGCGGCGTCGGCCAGGCCGCGCAGTTCCTGGCCGTGCAGGCGGATGCTGCCCGACAGCTGCGCGCCCTCGGGCAGCAAGCCCATCAGCGCCAGCGCGGTGAGCGACTTGCCGCAGCCTGACTCGCCGATCAGCCCCAGCGTCTGGCCGCGCGCGAGGGTGAAGCCGACGTCGTGCACCGCGCGCACCAGGCCGCCGGCCGTGGGCAGGGCAATGGCCAGGTTCTCGACCTGCAGCAGTGGCGTGCCGTTTTTGTCCATCGCGGTCACCGTGCGCGCGCCAGGCGCGGGTCGAGCAGGTCGCGCAGCCCGTCGCCCAGCAGGTTCAGGCCAAGCACGGCCAGCGCAATGGCCAGGCCCGGCCAGACGGCCAGCAGCGGTGCCTGGAACATCAGCGTCTGCGCCTCGCTCAACATGCGCCCCCACGAGGGCTGGGGCGGCTGTGTGCCCAGGCCCAGGTAGGACAGTGCGGCCTCGGCCAGGATGGCCAGCGCGAACTGGATGGTGGCCTGCACGATGAGCACCGGCGCGATGTTGGGCAGCACGTGCTCGATGGTGATGCGCCAGCCGCCCTTGCCGCAGGCGCGCGCGGCCAGCACGTACTCGCGCGTCCACACTGCCTTGGCCGACGCGCGCGCCAGCCGCGCAAACGTCGGTATGTAGAAGATGCCGATGGCGATGATGGCGTTGACCATGCCCGGCCCGTAGACGGCGGTGAGCATGATGGCCAGCAGCAGAGCGGGAAAGGCAAAGGTGAAGTCGGCCACGCGCATGACCAGCTCTTCAATCCAGCCGCGTCGCGCTGCCGCCAGCAGGCCCAGCGCGACGCCGGCGACCAGGCCGATGCCGACGGCGATCACGCCGACGGCAATCGTCGCGCGCGCGCCGACGAGCAGCTGCGACAGCACGTCGCGCCCGTAGGCGTCGGTGCCCAGCCAGTGGCTGGCGCCGGGCGCCTGCAGTGCCGCGTCCATCTGCACCTCGGCGGGCGGCCACGGCGTCCAGACGAAGGACAGCAGCGCGGCGGCAAGCAGCGCCGCCGTCAGCAGCGCGCCGATGGCAAAGCTCTTGTGGCGCAGCGCGCGCCGCAGAAAGGGCGTGGCGGTGCTCACAGCCCGGCAGCCTTCACGCGCGGGTCGATCGCCGCGTACAGCAGATCGACCGCGAAGTTGACAACGACGACCATGGCCGCCAGCAGCATCACGCAGTTGCGCACGACGACCAGGTCGCGGTTGGCGATCGCCTGGAAGATCAGCCGGCCCAGGCCGGGCAGGTAAAACACGTTCTCGACGACGATGGTGCCGGCCAGCAGGTTGGCGAACTGCAGGCCCATGACGGTGACGACCGGAATCATCGCGTTGCGCAGCACGTGGCGCCACAGCGCGGCGCGCCGGCTCAGTCCCTTGGCGCGCGCGGTGCGCACGAAGTCCTCGCGCAACACGTCCAGCACGGCCGAGCGGGTCACGCGCGCCAGAATGGCCGCCTGCACCACGGCCAGCGCCAGCGCCGGCAGTGCCAGCGCCTGCAGCGCGGGCCACAAGCCGCCGCCGTCCTGCGCGCTCCAGCCCGGAA
Source organism: Comamonadaceae bacterium CD01 (assembly GCA_002894305.1). GTDB lineage: Bacteria > Pseudomonadota > Gammaproteobacteria > Burkholderiales > Burkholderiaceae_C > Comamonas_C > Comamonas_C faecalis. The sequence continues at coordinate 1,470 of PGEI01000045.1, read as the reverse complement.
AGCCGCCGGCGGAGAACCACTGCAGCTTCACCGAGAACAGCAGGATGAGCAGGATGGCGAACCAGAAGTTGGGAATCGCAATGCCCAACTGCGCCAGCGCCATTACGCCCGCGTCGCCGGCGCGGTTGTGGTGGGCCGCAGCATAGACGCCGGCGGCAAGCGCCAGCACGCAGGTGAGCAGCATGGCCAGCAGCGCCAGCGGCATCGTCAGCGCCAGGCGCTCTGCAATCAGCTCAGCCACCGGTGTGCCGTAGGCGTGGCTCACGCCCAGGTCGCCGCGCGCCAGGCCCGCCAGCCAGTGGCCGTAGCGCTGCCAGGCGCTCTGATCCAGCCCCAGTTGCGCGGTGAGTGCCGCCACCGCCTCGGGCGCGGCGTCCGGGCCCAGCAGCATCTGGGCGGCATTGCCGGGCAGCACTTCGAGCACCGCGAACACCAGCGCCGATGCGGCCGCCAGCGTGGCGGCCAGCGTCAGCAGGCGGTGGAGCACGAAGCGAGCCATGGATCTGTCAGGCGGCGGGCGGGGGCACGCTGGCCGCGCGCGCGGGCTTGGGGCGCGCAGGCGTCACTGTGTGGATCTGCTGCGCTGCCTTGTCCATCGCACCATCGACCAGCAGCGGCCAGGCCTTGAGGGCGCGCTCCATCGCCTCCTCGATCTGCTGGCGCTGCTCGGGCGCGGGTTTTTTCAGCACCCAATGGATGACCTCGGACTTGACGCCCGGGTGGCCAATGCCGATGCGCAGCCGCCAGTAGTCGCCCGAGCCCAGCTGGGCGTGGATGTCGCGCAGCCCGTTGTGGCCGCCGTGGCTGCCGCCGCGCTTGAGCTTGACGGTGCCGGGCGCGAAGTCCAGCTCGTCGTGCGCGACCAGGATTTCCTCGGGCGCGATCTTGAAGAAGCGCGCCAGCGCCGCCACCGACTTGCCCGACAGGTTCATGAAGGTCTGCGGCTGCAGCAGCCAGACGCTGCGCCCCTGCACGCTGGCGCGCGCGGCCAGCCCCCAGTAGCTGCGCTCGGGCACCAGATGCACCTTGAGCTCGCGCGCCAGCGCGTCTATCCACCAGAACCCCGCGTTGTGACGCGTGTTCTCATACTCGGGTCCGGGGTTTCCCAGGCCGACAAACAACTTGATCATGGCTGCGATTATCCCGACCTGGACGGAGCCTGGCGCACAAACGCCAACCCGATTGACAACGATCCTCGGCCCATCCTTGCAAACCCGCCACACTGGCTGCAACTGTCGATGCATACAGCTGTCTCGTAGAGTGCGTCATGGCCATGAACCGAGTGCAATTCCAGCGGGGCCTGTCGCTCGTTGAGTGCAGGTGGCCGCCCTCGCCGTCCACTTGGCGTTTCTGGCTCTGCTACTCAGAGCGTGTTTACGCTCTTACCGGATCAGCACCACCCCGAGCGCCAGCAGCAGCAGGACCACGCCCGTCGCCCGCTCGATGCGGGGCACCTGGCGGGTGAAGCGC